>JAJFMS010000651.1 GCA_020696885.1 Armatimonadota bacterium
CGCGGGCCCGGGCTGGTCGTCCACGCGCAACTGCGGGGTGCCGGCGCTCTCCACCGCCCAGACGAAGTCGGCGCCCTCTCCGGTGTAAGCGGTGCCCTTCTGCAGCCGCTCCGCCCCCAGGGTGTCCACCAGCGCCGCCTTCACCTCCGCACTATTGGGGTCTTTCCGGATCAACTCGATCAGCTTCGGCGCCGGCAGCCGCTCCGCGGAAGCCGGTGCCGCCGGAAGCAGCGCGGCTCCCAGGCAGAGGCCCAGCAGGCAGTCCCGCCGGGCGGAGAAGCGATGGAATGCACGTCTCATGATCAGCCTTTCCTAGGTGTGACCGGGGTTGTCCGGATCTTCGCGGCAGCGCGGCCGGGGCTCATGTTCGGCTGCGGCCCCGCCGGACCCTTGTCGCCGCGACGCACCGCGTGAGACCGCCGACCCGGCCTGGCGGGGCGCACGTGTCCGGAAGTGCTCTGCAGGCGCCTGGTTGCCCGGGCCGTGAAACGCACCCGGCTGCGGCACGGTCGGAAGGAGAGCGGCACAGGTAGACCGAAGCTTAGCGGCAGCGTGTCCGCGAGACCGGGCCACGCGACATGACGCTCTAACGAGAACGATTTCTATGGACCGGCGCACGGACTGCTCATTCCGACCAGGTGTGGCAGGGGTGATCTTCGCGCCGGCCAGTTAGCAACAGTGGTGTTGGATGGCGAAAGCAACGAAACCAAAGAAAGCAAAACCCGCGGTGCATCCGGCGGCCTCGCCGGCACGCACGTACTCCGCTGAAGCGCAGGAGATGCGGGCTCTCCTCCGGCGGATCCCGGACGGGCTGAAAGCCACCTTGAACGCCCTGGCCAATAAGCCGCAGGCGGACCGCGAGCGGGTGATGGTGGAGCTGGTCCGAGGGATGTCCAAGGAGGTCCTGCCGCTCTTCCGCGCTGCCGCGAATTCCGCCAACGACGAGCTCGCGCGGTCCGCGATCCGGACCCTGCCGGTGTTCGCCTGCCGGGCGGCCGCGGACGTGCTGGCGGAGGTGCATGACGCGGCTCCGGAAAGCCCGCGCGCAGCCCTCGCGCAGCAGGCGGCTATCGGCTTCCGCGCTCGCGGGATCCAGGTCCCGATTCCCGAGCCGGAAGACGTGGCCGAGCCCCCACGCTACTCCCTGCGCGAGACGTGGGTCTCCGCGCCGGACGGCGTCGGCTCGCGCTCCGTGATGGCGCGGCTGCAGGATCAATACGGCGTCTGGCACGCGATCCTGGTGCTCTGGAACGACCAGGCCGGCGTGAAGGACGGCTTCATGCGCCCGCTGAGCCGCCAGGAGTGGGACGAGCGCACCCGCCGGATGGAAGACCGCGGTACGCCGCAGGTGCAGTGCCCCGCGGACTTTGCCCGGTGGCAGGTGGCCGAGGCTCGTCAGCTCAACGAGGTGTCCGGCCTCGCGATTGGGGAGCACCTGAAGGATTGGGATCTCCTCCTCGGCCCGCCGTCTGCCGGCTACGCTCCGCCGGACCCGATCGCTGCCCTGGCGCAGGGCACTGCAGCTGAGCGGGAAGAGTGGTTGGCGCGGAGCGCGGCCGTGATGACGCTCCCGGACGTGACCCGCTGGTTCCTGGAAGCGGCGGACTGCGCTCCCTGGGCCCGCCGCTGGAGCGCGCTGCAGAACCGGCTGGGCGCCCGGGGCGCGCATGCTCCCACCGACGCCCAGAAGGAGCGGATCTGGGAAGAGGTCACGGAGCTGATCTATGAGGCGACGGACACGTTGATGGACTCGCGGCAGCGCGAGCTGTACCAGGGTCGGCTGCTCGATCTCAGCCGCGTGCTGGAATGGCGCAAGCTGGAGACTCCGGCCCGGCAGGCCGCGGCCGCTGCGGCCGCATTGGCTGAAGGTAAACCTGCCAGAGAGATCCCGTTCGTCGTAGGATTGCTGGAGTGGAGCCTGCGCGCCGCCGAGGTGCTCATGGCGAGAGGTGAGGACCTGGAGCGGCTGCGTTATCGCCCGCTCCGCCGGCGCCAGTTGTAGAACGGACCCGAGGAAAAGATCGGATGCCCCCAGGCAAGAAGCAGAAGAAGGCCGGAAAGCCGGCCAAGCAAAACCGTCCCGCGCCCGCAGCCATCTCTCCGGAGCTGCAGGCGATCCAGGACGAGATCCGCCGCCTCGTGAGCGATGAGCTCGGCTGGAGCTCCTTCGCGGCGGCGTTGAAGGAGCAGAACGAAGCCGAGCCCGAGGTGATGTTCGAGTTCATCGCGCGCACCTTCGGCAAGGAAGGGTTGCCGCTGCTGCGCGGCGCCTCCCTGGATGAGGACGAAGGCTTTGCGTGCGCCGCGCTGAAGGCGCTGCCGCTCCTCGCCACGCGAGCGGCGGGCGACACGCTGGCCGAGGCGCACGCGGCGTACCCGGAAGGGGAGCGCGGCCGGTTGGCCTGGCAAGGAGTGCAGGCTCTCCAGGCGCGCGGGATCAAGGTCAGCGTCCCGGAGCCGGAAGGCGCTCGTCCGCAGACCGCCACCTACCAGATCCGCGAGATTCGAGAGTCGTTCCCGGATGGCGTCGGCAGCCTGGAGACGCTGTCCCGGCTCCAGGATCGGTATGGCGTCTGGTACACCATCGCCGTGGTCTGGAACGACCGCGCCGGCGTGAAGGATGGCTTCCTGACCCCGATCAGCCGTCCGCACTGGGAGCAGATGCGCCGCAACCAGGAAGAGCAGGGTGTGGACCTCATCTCCATCCCGGAAGATTACGCTCGCTGGCAGGTGGCCCGGGCTCGCTCCATCAACGCCGTTTCCGGCTTCCCGCTGGAAGACCACCTGGAGCCGTGGGACGAGCTGTTCGGACCGCCGGCGGACGACTACTCGCCGCCGGACCCCACCGTGGCCGTGCGGGAGTTGCCGGTGGAAGAGCAGCAGCGGCTGGCGGACGAGATCGAGCCGCTCATGGCGGAAGGGATCTTCAACACCTGGGCGTTCGAGCCGGCCGATGTTCGCCCGTTCTACGAGGAATACCGGCCGCTTGCGGACGTGGTGTACGCCGCGGGCCCGGACGGTGAGCCGGACGCCGAGACCTACGCGCAGTTCAAGCAGGTGCTTTCCAAGGCCGGAGCCGCGGTGACCACTCCGGAGATGAACGTCCTGCTGCGTGAGCGGCTGCTCGACGTATCGCGAAAACTCCAGTGGGCCGGCCGCGCGGACGATGCCCTGGTGGCCGCGGCCGTGGCGGTGCAGCTCTCCCAGACGGACGATCCTGGCTCCACCACCTTCTACCAGGAGCTGGTGGCGAACGGGTTCGAGCTGCTGGAGGAGATCCTGCAGGACGGCGAGGATCCCGAGGAGCTCCGCTACGACCCGATGGAGAAGTACTCCGACCAGGAAGATGCCGGGGCCTGATCCCGACGTCGATCGCTCAGCGGGCGAAGTAAGGAGTGCTGGAGTGGTGGGGAATTTGTGGACCCGGGCTCTAGCACAACCCTATTTCGTCCGCGTGCGCCTGGGTGGCGTGTCGATATAGAATGCAGCAAGGGCCCGGCGGTAGTCCGCCGGGCCCTTGTTCCATTTCATCTGGAAGCCGAGCTCTACTGGAGAACGACCTTGGCGAACTTCGCCGGCTCCTTCTCGAACGCCGCCTTGTTGGCATCGCTCTCGAAGTAGTAGGTGCTGCCCTTGTAGCTGGCCGTCGGCGCACCGGCCGTGACGTTGAACTCCTTACCGCTGATCGGGTCCGTCACCTTATCCAGGTAGTTGTTCGGCTCCTTCTTTAAGCCTT
>JAJFMS010000652.1 GCA_020696885.1 Armatimonadota bacterium
CGCAGCATTGGAGTTGGCCCGAGCGGGCTGTGATACCCAGATCATCCATCACTTTGGCGACAGCACCGGGCTGGAGGACTCCTACCTCATCGGGCGGACACCGCTGAACGACGCTCCCATGCGCGGAGAAGCGTTTACGGAGCTGGCCTTAAAAACGCTCCACAGAGCCGGGGTTTGAAGCCAGCTCAACGATTGGCATGGGTGGTGGGACAAAGCCTACGTCGATCCCTCAAGCGGCGAGTTGGTGCTCGAAAGTAGCTTCGAGGAGAAGCCGTACCGCTTCCAGGGAGTGGCCTTCGCCCCAAGCGGCTCTGAGTGCGGGCTTCCACGGGAAATTGAGGGGTCCCTTCATTTCCGTGGACTCTCCTATTCCGCCTGGTCAGATGCGTACTTTATGCGCGCTAAGCCGGTGGCGGTAGTGGGCTCCGGATACCACGCGTTTGAGCAGGCTCTGATCCTGGCCGAGGGCGATGCATCCGTGACCGTGCTCTGCGAGAACGCGAGCGTTAGCCCGCTCGGCTTGCTCCAGAGCGAGGTCGAGCGGAGCGAGCGGATCACGGTGCTGGCGAACGCACGGGTTCTTTCGCTGGAAGCCGACGGTAACAGAACGGTTGCGGGCGTTTCCATCGAGGAGAATGGGCGGCAGCGGCTCCTCCAGGTAGCAGGAGTCTTCGTGGCCCATGACCCGGTGGTGGGCTGGGAAACGTGGGGCTGCCAGGAAGAAGCGCTGGCCCTCCAACAGCAGGGCCAGCTCGTCCTTGCCGGTATTGCGGCTGGCGTGCGCTACTCGGACCACGCAGCGCTCTTCGAGAGCGGCGCTCGCGCGGCGAGGCAACTACTTGCCACCAGAACCTCGCGAGGCCGTGCCTCGGACTGAGGAGGCGTGCCGCACCTCTCCACCACGGCCACTGTGGCGGGGCTCCGGCTGTTGGCGGTAGCTCTGGTGAGGAGCGCTTAGGGAGTGCGGTTACCCCGTGCTTCGCAGCGCGTACGCCACCGCCCACGCACCGGAGTGGCGTTCCGAGCCCGGCAGGAGATGTTTCGCAGGCGGCACGTACGCCGCACCGGGGGCTGATACCGTCTCAACATGACGGCTTGCCCGTTGCGCGGACTTCACCGCGGATGCCGCTCCGGCGCCTTAACTTGCCTCACCTCCGCCGACTTTCCCGCCTCACGCTGGCTAGCGTTGCTTGCTCACGGCTTTCACCACTTGCTTGGCCCATTTCATGTGCACGCCCCCGTCTTCCACGCTGGTCGGGATGGCGTAGCCCTCGGTCCAGCCGTTCCAGCAGTCGATCGACACGCCGCCGTCGCCGTATTGGACGGCGAGCTCCTTCTCCCGCGCTCGCCAGTTGGCGTTGAAGCCGTAGACGCCACTGCCGGGAAACACGAGGTGGGCGTCGAACCCGGGGAGCACCGGAGCGATTAGCGGCAGGCTGGACTCGCTCCACCGGCTCAGGATCCTCTCCGCGTAGGCGAGCCGCTCCGCTTCGGTGATCTGGTCCTGCGGCTTACTCTCGCCCACCCCCTGGGAGGTGATGTTGAATGGGTTGACGGCCAGGACGCTGGCGGTCGCCTCGAGGGCGGCGGGCTCCGGGCCATCGTGTGAGCCATAGCCAGGCAGCGGAGTCGGATCGACGATGAAGCCGACGCGGTAGCCGGTGGCGGCTTCGATCTGCTCCGCCGCGGCGTCGAACCCGGCGGCGAACTGCTCCGGGGCGATCGGGCCGACGTGAATGGTCTCGATGAGCCAGATCACGTACCGGGGCTGGCCGTCGGCATCGTAGACCCGGAGCCAGTTAGGCTCCGCGCCCAGGTTGTTAAGCACCCAGCTTGCGCGCCCGACCAGGTTATTCAACTGGCCCGGAAACTCGGCCCAGAACGGAAAGCTCGGGGAGACCTCCAGCATCGGCGCCACGGTCAGCTTCTTCGCCGCTGCCCGCCGCATGAAGTCCCGGGCCAACTGGGCCTGCTCCGCGTCCGTGTAGTTCCCGGTACCGGTACCGGGCCACTTCTGGCGGGAGAAGAGCCAAGCCGGCGACCACTGGTCGGTCTCGTTTTCGTGGCCCCAGTAAGACAGCTTGATTGTGTTCAGCCCGGTCGACTTCATCTGTCCGAGCGCGAAATCGACGTCACGCGTGCTGGACCAGTCCAGCCGGTCCGCCTGCTTGGGGTGGCGGGTGTAGAGCGGGAGGGAGCCGGGGTTCGGCGGTCCGGCGAAGAAGAGGGCGGAGAGGATCCGCTGCCCCGCTTGGGTGGGGTTTGCGATGCGGCCGCGCTGGGGCGCAGGTGGTCTCCGCGAGGCCTCGGCGCCCCTACGGGCGTCGCTTGCGGCGCCGGAGCTTGGTGGCGTGGCGACGGCGAAGAGGACGGTGAGCCCGCCGGCGAGGAGCAAGCCAAGAGCAGTGCGACGATGGGTGCGCATGAGGAATCCGGACCGCCGGCAGCGCCACGGATTGCCGGCCTGCATCCAGGTTAGGGTTCTGCCGGCGGTCTCCTCCTCTGGCGGCCGAGGCCGGAATGGGCGCCCACTAACGTTAGCTCATGCCGTTCACTCCGCAAGCCAGGCTTCCAGCCGATCCGCAAGGGATGCTGCCACGGGCACCAGCGCCTCCTCCACAGAAAGTTCCAGGTCCCAGTTGTCCCCGTCCAGCTTGAAGACCGGATAGGGTGGGCGAAGGAAATCGCATACTTCCATCGCTACGCATCCCAGTTTGATGAGCGGCACCAGCCCGCGTGGCCACTGCACAGCCGGGGACTCGAGGGCACGCTCCGGGGCGGTGCACTGTTGGTAGAGGCCGACGAGGTCATTCACATCCGGGACGGCCCCGTCCGTGGGGATGCTATCCAGCCCATAGTCAGGACCCCAGCCGCCGTTCCCTACCTCCGTGTAAAGCCGGCGCAGCAAAGGCGGTAGTGGGAATCCCAGCGCCGCCTCGGCCGCGTCCACGTCGGCCAGGGTTGCGGGCGGGGCCACCATTGGCATCGGCCGGACCCAGGCCGCCGAATCGATGGCCCGCAGCGGGTCCGCAACCCGCACCCTGATACGCTCGACCAGCTCATCCAGGTTGTCCATCCGCAAGCTCCTTCAGCCCGCTCGTCAGGTATTGTTCCGGCCAGTGATGGAGGTTGCGCCTCCGCGGCACGGATCGCCTCCCCGACCGCGATTTACGGGACCGTGGCGGTCCCTCCTCGTTGCGGTTGAGGCAGGAATGGGTGCCCATGGGGCCAGACTTAACCATTAAGGCGGACGGTAGTCTGGGGATCAAGTAGGAAGGTTACAAGGAGGTCCCACGGCCGACGTGCTTTCCGATCTATACAACGCGTGCGACCCACTCAAACCGGCGACTCCCGCGCAGTACGTGGACGCGAAGGGAGTCCGAGGCGGCAACGCTTTCACGCGGCTCTTTCTGAACCAGCTATCCCGAGCAATTACTAATCCAGGATCGTATCTACTAGTACTATTCTCCGGACACGTGGGTAGTGGGAAATCGTCGGAGTTGGAGCACCTCGAGCACTACCTGGTAAGCGGCGAGTTGCTCCCGGGGGGCAAGCGGTTTCTGGCAGTTCGGATGGACGCCGAGGAGTACCTCGACCACCACGACGTCGCTACCAGCGATATCTTGCTGGCGATCGTGGCTGAACTAGCCGCCACTCTGAAAGACGAGAAGGGGATCGAGCTCAAGGACAGCTACTTCCAGAAGCGTCTCGATGAACTCAAGGGGTTCTTCCT
>JAJFMS010000653.1 GCA_020696885.1 Armatimonadota bacterium
CTGGGACTGCGGGAATTCGGTTCGTCCGTCCTATTGGTGCATTTCATAAGTCCGTAAGGGGAGTCGCGACGTTCGACAGCCGGCCCCGGGCTGAACAACGGTCCAAAGGGCACCCCGTGCGGGCTGGAGCCCCGTTTACGGGGGTTTCCAGGTGTAGCGGGGCGGTTCAGCGCCGCGCGGGGCATGGGGCGCCGAAGTGCCTCACGGACTTATGAAAACCACCACTAGTTTCGGGCTTGCATATGCCCTCCCTATCCTGATCAATCCCGTTATCCCGTCAAAAACTCTCTCTGCAGCGCCGCCAATCGCTCGGCCAACAGCGTGCGGAAGCCGAGGCGGGAGGTGTCCTCGATCCACATCACGATCGCGTCCTCGTTGTTGTCCATGTAGTACCGCGGCCGCCGGCTGACCGGCGAGAACCCGTACTTGCGGTACAGGTGCAGCGCGCCGGTGTTGCCCTCTCGCACCTCCAGGGTTATGCGCCGCACGCCGGACCGGACCGCATACTCCAGCACGTCCGCCAGCAGCCGCTCCCCGATGCCGCGCCGGCGCAGTTCCGGCCGCACGCCGAACGTGGTGATGTGCGCCTCGTCCAGGATCACCTGCGAGCCGATGTAGCCCAGCAGCTCCCCGTCCTGCTCCGCCACGCGGTAGTAGCCGATGTGGTTGGAGCTCTCGCGCTCGAACGTGTCCGCCGCCCACGGCTCGGCGCAGCACTGCGCGTCGATGGCGCACACGCCCGGCACGTCATCCGTGTCCATTCTGCGAACCTGGATCACGGCGCCACCGTGCCGGTCGCCCGCCGGGCCTCGGCGGCGGAGGCGCGAAGGTAGCGCGGAGCGATCGCGTGTACCGGGTCGCCGTCGCCAGTCAACAACCGGCGCCGTCCCAGCAGCCCGATCGTTCCGGGCCGGGGCGACCGATCCTCCGGCGCCAGGGTGAGCCGCTCGCCGGCCATCTGCCGGAACAGCTCGCGGTGGGGTCCCAACTGGCCCACCATTACCGCCTTCAACGGCGTCCGGGAGAGCCGCTGCGCCAGCTCGCCGGCGGGTAGCAGGAGCTCCTCGGCGCGCGCCTCCAGCGAGTCGCCGTCCCATTGGAACAGCGCCGCGAAGACGTCCGTCGTCGAGGCCGAGATCAACGAGGCCACCAGCGTATCGGCGGGCGCGGGCGTCTCCCAGGCCAGCGCGGCCAGGGTATCCACCGCCACGATCGGCAGCCCGGCCGCATACGCCAGGCTCTTGGCGGCCGTCACGCCGATCCGCAGCCCGGTGAAGGAGCCCGGCCCGACGGAGACGGCGATCCCATCCAGATCGCCCACCGCCACGCCGGCGTGAGACAGCACCTCTTGCACCCGCGGCATCAGGAACCGCGAGAGCTGCATCGCGTGCCGGAACGTCGTCTCCGCCACCACGCCCTTCTCGTCCACCACGGCCACACCGGTGACGTCGCCGGAGGTCTCGATGCCTAGAACGCGCATGCCGGCACTCCCGGGACAGACGCGAGCCGGAGGTTAGCCGCGGATGGACGCAGAGGGACGCAGATGGGTAGGAACCGTGGTGGATTAGGCATGGAAGTCTGGTTCCGGGGTGGCGGTGCTCGGAAATCGGTGCTGCAGCGTGTCGACCAGTTGTCGCATCCGGTCGCCGTGGGGCGCGAGGGTGAGCACTCGCGTATCGCCGGGACCGTAGGTGAGCGTCAGGTCCAGGCGATCCGGCGGCAGCGCGGCGGCGATCCGCTCCGGCCACTCCACCAACACCACCCCGCCGCCCGCGAGCAGGTCGTCCCAGCTCAGGTCGATCAGCTCGTCCAGGCTGGCCACGCGGTAGGTGTCCAGGTGCCACACGGTCACGCGGCCCCGGTACTCGTGCACCAGCGCGAAGGTGGGGCTGCTCACCGGCTCGTCTACGCCCAGGCCCAGGCCGATGCCCTGGCTCAGCGTGGTCTTTCCCGCGCCCAGCTTGCCGGACAACCCCAGCACGTCGCCGGGCTGCAGCAGTTGCCCCAGCGCCTCGCCAAAGGTGCGGGTCTCCTCGTCGCTGTGTGTCGTGATCTGCATGAAGCCGTGGTGCCGCCGGCGAAGATCCGCTTCGCCCAAGCAAGTATACTCGACGCCGGCCTCCCGCCGACCCGCGGAGGCCAGCGGGATCGTTGACCCAACCCCACGCACGATCACCTCGTAGGGGCATTCGCCGTGATTGCCCTTCCTAACGGGTGCTGCTAGTTGACTACAACCGGGGAATGTAGGCAGCGCTGGGGGGGGAAGGACCGTGCAGACCCGACGGGCGATCATCCGTAGGGGCACTCGCCGTGGTTGCCCTCGCCAGGCCGACCTCCCGGCGTTGGCAAAGCGGTACCCACCGGTTGGAAGCGGTACGGCTTTGCGCGCGCCCACACCGTCGTCGCTTCCAGGGCAATCACGGCGGATGCCCCTACGGATGATCGTCTCTGAGCGCACCGATGCTTCCCGGTCACACCCACCATTCCCTGCGCGGTTGCTCCCCTGGCCGGGCTCCGGTATACTTGGGCGGAACCTGGAGGGTGTAAGGGCAGCATGGACACGACGACCACGCAGATACTTCGGATCCTGGAGCAAGACGCACGCGTCTCGGCCGCCGACGTCGCCACGATGGTGGGGGTGGCGGAAGACGAGGTGCGCCGTGTGGTGCGGGAGTGCGAGGAGCAGAAGATCATCCGCCGCTACCGCACGGTGGTGGACTGGGAGAAGCTGGGCGAGAGTGAAGTGGTGGCGTTCATCGACGTCCGCGTTTCGCCCGCCCGCGAGGTCGGCTTCGACGACGTGGCCTCCAAGATCTATCGTTTTCCGGAAGTGCTGTCCGTCCACCTGGTCTCGGGCGGGTACGACCTGCACGTGGTGGTGGCCGGCCCGTCGATGAAGGAAGTGGCCCTGTTCGTAGCCGAGAAGCTGGCCACGATCGACCGGGTCATCTCCACTGCCACGCACTTCATGCTCCGCCGGTACAAGGAGGATGGCGACATCCTCGTCGAGCCGGATGAAGACCGCCGGCTGGCGGTCACTCCATAGAGCCCACCGGGATAAGCTCTTAACTCCCTATGGACCGAACGATTCGCGCCGGCAAGCCGACTTCATATCGTGGGGCATTCGTGCGTACCGCATAGGGCGGCAGCCCTCCCGTATTGAGGACTGCCGCGTTATTTGTGCCGCACGCCGAGCCGATCCCCGGGATCGGCCCGTCCCACCCAGCCGGTCGGGGGTGCAGTGAGCTGATCTCACCCATCCTACCGGAACGATGCGAGTGCCCGCGAAGCGGGTCCGGCGCTCCGGCTGGCGCTGATATCAAGCTAGCTTTGGAGCCTATCCCGGTAGGCAGAATTAGGGCGAGCCTGAGCGAAAGGGTCGCAGGCTAGGAGGGCGAGAGCGTTCGATATGGCGGATTATCGGGCGCTTTCGCCGGACGAAGCATGCGACCCTTGCAGCCGGGCGCAGCCAATTATGCCTACCGGGATAGGCTCGTAGGATCGTTTCCAATGACTTCGAACCGTTCGCGCATTGCGGATGTCGTGCAGAGTATCCCTCCGTCCGGCATCCGGCGCTTCTTTGACATCGTCTCCCAGATGGAGGACGTGATCTCGCTCGGCGTGGGCGAGCCGGACTTCGTGACGCCGTGGCGCATCCGCGAGGCGGCCATCTACTCCCTGGAGCGCGGCTACACGCAGTACACCTCCAACTGGGGCCTGCTGGAGCTGCGG
>JAJFMS010000654.1 GCA_020696885.1 Armatimonadota bacterium
GGCCTCGGGCGGCTGGCGCGAGAGGCCGGCGTCGGCGAGCTGTACCTCACGCACACTGGGCCGTTGGAAGACCGGCTCCAGCTCCTGGAAGAAGTGCGGGCGCTGTTCCCGAAGACCACTCTCCCGATCGAGGGCCTGGAGTATCCGTGCGACGCGCCGGCGGACCCGCGGCGGGCGATCTTCCCGGGCAGCTTCGATCCGCTCACCGTCAGCCACCTCGACATCGTGCGCACCTGCGCCGAGATGTTCACCTCGCTGCACGTGGTGGTGGGTCGAAACCCGGCGAAGGATGCCACTGCTCTGTTCACCCCGGAGGAGCGCGCCGACCTGATCCGGCGCTGCGTGCCGCCTTCCGTGAAGGTAAGCGTGTGGAGCGGGCTGACCGTCAGCTTTGCGCGGCAGGTGCAGGCGAGCCGGATCGTGCGGGGCCTGGGCCGCGCCGAGGACTACACGGTGGAGGTCCGTCTCTGGAAGACAAACGCGCTCCTGGCGCCGGAGATTCAGACGGTGTGGGTGCCTCCCAAAGCGGAGCACCTGGACGTCTCCTCGTCCATGATCAAAGAAGCGGGAATGTTCGGCGGCTGGGAAGGCGTGCGCCACCTGGTGCCCGAGCCGATCCGCGATGAGGTGGGAGAGCGGCTCGCTTCACGCAGGCAGGAACCCGTCGGAGACTGAGCGCCGCGATAATGCGCCGATAGAACGGCGAACCACCCGCTCTCCGGAACTGCCGCCGCTAGCCGAAGGAGTCCCGCGACCCAGCGGGCCGGTACCACCCCTGGGTTTGGTGATCGCCCCGCTGTATCGGCCGGACTCGCTGTCCCCCGGCTCAGGCGGTGCTAACCGGCCCACTATCCCACACGGTGGGAAAGTGGCTCCCGGTCAGTACCTCGCCGGGCTGGACGGTGACCTTCTGCTCCATCACGTGGCTCCGCGACGGCTCGTAGCGCGTGTAGCCCGGCATGTAATGGACCGCAACGGCAGGCCGCCCCCGCTCCGAGCGGTTGCGCGGGCTGCCGTGCCACGTGAGGCAGTGGTGGAACATCACGTGCCCTTTACGCACCGGGCACGGCACCGGGACCACTGACGCACCTTCGGGTAGCTGCGTCAGGTCCGGCAGCGGCGCGAACGTCTCCTCGTCGGTGCCGATCGTGCCGCCCTTGTGCGGGCCCCAGGTGTGGCTGAACGGGACCATCCACATGCAGCCGTTCTCCACGTCCGCGTCATCCAGCGCCACCCAGGCGGAGACCAGGTCCGCCGGCTGGATGATCGGCCAGTACGGGTGGTCCTGGTGCCACGTGGTGGGACCGCCCACGCGCGGCGGCTTGTACTGCACCTGGTCGTGCCACACCCGCAGCACCGGGTGCCCGATCAACTGCGCCACCATCGCGCACACCGCCGGATGCCGCGTATGCTCGCGGAACAGGTCGTCCGCCTCCCACGCATTCACGATCTGCACCACCACCTTCTCATCGCTGCCGGCGAGGTTCCGGAGCAGCTCCGGCTTGCCCGGCGACCGCCCCTCAATGATCGCGTGCATCCGCTCCTGGAGCACGTCCGCCTCGGCATCCTCGTACACGCGCGGCCCGGCCAGGAAGCCGCGGGTACGGAACTCATGAACTTGCGCGGGGGAAAGGGTCATCGGGTGTTCAGGTGTTCAGGTGTTCAGGTGTTCAGGTGTTCACCAAAGTGAGAACTCGGCCGCGTGGGCCTGCGCCCAGAATCTTTCTCTTTCTCGTTCTCATTCTCGTTCTCGGCCCCCTTCTGCGAATGTAAGGGTGATCGGCCACAGCCCGCGCAACCTGGTGCCGGCTCCCCGCGTCCTAATTCCGAACCACCTGTCCCGGAGGGAACCCATGCGTCGCGCCGCTCATTACCTGCTCGCACTGACCGCCGCCCTTTCGGCCTGCCGGGTGGCGGGGCAGCCGGCTACCCCTGCTGCCAGCCCGGCGCGGCTCCCGGTGCGGGAGGTGACCGTGTTCAAAGACGGGCACGCGTTCGTGCTGCACCAGGGGAAGCTGCCGGTGACCGGCCAGGGCACGGTGCTGTTGGACCATCTCCCGGTGCCGGTGCTCGGCACGTTCTGGCCGTATTCCGTGGACCCCGCGGTGAAGCTGGCGTCCGTGACGGCCGGGCAGCGGGACGTGATGGTGGAGCGCACGGCGATCACCGGACAGGAGCTGATCCGGGCCAACCCCGGGGCGCACGTGCGAATCACTCAGATCGATGGGAAGGTGGTCTCGGGCCAGATCGTGGGGGTGCCGGAGCCGGACGCCCCGGGTATGGGCGACGATGCGGCCGGGCCGGAAGTAGTGGTCCTCCAGAACGGGCGCCCTGCACTGGACCCGGCGAGCCTCGTGCTGCTGAAGACACCGGAAGGGGTGACCGCGCTGCCGATCATGCTCGTGCGCTCTGTGACTTTCAAGGGCGACTACCAGCACCGCCTGAAGACTCGGGTCTCTCGCAACCTGCTCACGCTGAAGCTGGACCGCGCCGGCGGCACCGCGCCGACTGCGGACGTGGGGCTGGTATACCTGCAGCGGGGCATCCGGTGGATTCCCAGTTACCGGGTGAACATCGACGGCAAGGGCAGCGCCACGGTGGAGCTTCAGGCCACGGTGATCAACGAGATGGTGGACCTGGAGGGCGTTACAGCGAACCTGGTGATCGGCGTGCCGAACTTCTTCTTCAAGGACACACCCGACCCGATCTCGCTACAGCAGACGTTCCCGCAGCTCTCGCGCTACTTCCAGCCGGACAGCCAGACCGGCTTCGCGTTCTCCAACGCGATCATGTCCCAGGGCGGCTTCGGAGGCGGGCTCGGCGGGGTCGGCCGCTGCGGCGAAGCGGAGCCCGGCGACGAGGGCGATACCAATCAGGCGCCCGACGCCGATCGGGGCGGGATCGCGGGCGACAAGAACGAGGACCTGTTCGTCTTCACCCTGCGCGGAGTGACTCTGAAGAAGGGGCAGTCGATGGTGCTGCCCGTGGCGAAGACGGTGCTCAAGTACCGCGACGTCTACACCGTCGACCTGGCGTTTGCGCCGCCTCCGGACGTGAACCGGGGCCTGAACATGGAGCAGCAGGCAGAGCTGGCGCGGCTCCTTCGTACCCCGCGCGCGCAGCACCGCATCCGGCTGGAGAACTCCGGCCAGTATCCCATCACCACCGCTCCCGCCCTGGTGGTGAGCGGCGACCGCGTGGTGTCGCAGACGATGACGAGCTACACGCCCACCGGAGGCGTGTGCGACCTCTCGCTCACCACGTCGCCGGACATCCAGGTGCAGCGCACCGACCGCGAGACCAAGCGCACCCCGGACGCCGCGCAGCAGTCCGGGAACAGCCTGGCGCTGGTGGAACTGGCGGGCTCGGTCAAGCTGCGGAACCTCCGTGGGCCGGGCGTGGACGTGGAGGTGACGCGCTACGTCCTCGGCAACGTGCAGAGCGCCACCAACGGCGGGAACGTGGAGCGGATCAACGTCTTCGAGGACGAGGGCTTCCTCACCGGCGAGCTCAAGCCCGGTTGGTGGAGAAACTATAGCTGGCCCTCGTGGTGGTTCCATCGCAACGGCATCGGGAAGATCACCTGGAAGCTGCACCTGGAGCCCGAACAGCCGGTGGAGCTGGGTTACGCGTGGAGCTACTACGCGCCGTAGCTCCACGCGTAACCCAGAGGGGCGACCGAACGATAGCCCCGCATTTCAACGTGGGGCTATCGAGTGGCTACCGATAG
>JAJFMS010000655.1 GCA_020696885.1 Armatimonadota bacterium
GATGGAAGAGGCCTGGCATACGGTACCCGCCGCGTGGCGCGGGGACGAAGCGCTTCCCGCCGCGGCCGGGGAAACTCCCGTCTCGACCATGAGCGTCGCTGCGTCCGACACGCTTCCCGGCGCCTCGCCCCAGGCGCTGATCGACGACGATCCGGGCACCGCCTGGTTGTCTCGCCAGGGGATGAAGTACCAGGGCCAGCGCCATTGGCTGAAGGTGACGGTGCCCCCGGGGACGCAGGTACAGAAGGTGGAGGTCCGGGAGGGCTCACGCGGGAAGTCGCAGCTCCGGATCAAGCAGGCGCGAGTAGTGTTCTCGGACGGCTCGGCCCAGCGCCTGTGGCGCCGGAAGCCAACCGATCCGCTCCGGATCAGTGTGGCGCCGCGCAGCACGCGCTGGGTGAAGCTGGAAGTGGAGAAGGCATTCGCGACCCGGCGCCCGGGCTCGTCGCGGCTGTGTCTATCGGAGGTGCGGCTGTTCGGACCGTGATCGGGGAGTTGCTCGCGAAACACACGAAAAAGCGCGAAAGGGGAATTGGCCTACGCTCTAACGCTGGGTAGGACGGGAGGTCCCTCGCCGCCCGGCTGTGGCTGGTTTGGGCCTCGGCCAAGCATGGCTGGGCCGAGGGGATGCGAGCCCGGTACGAGGGATTGAAAATCACCTCGCTGGTTGGCCTGCGGCCAGTCGTCCTCCGGACGGGAGATCCCTCGACCCGGCCGAGCAAACGTGCGCAGTGTAGCGGCGTTCGCGCCGGGTACCACTGCGGAGCTTGGAAGCTCCGCACTCCATACACGTCACTCGGCAGTCGCGGTGGCGCTCCCCGGGGAGATCAGGCCGGGGGCGAGACGATGTCCGGGGGATGTAGGAGCCGCTCAAGCGCTGGCCCGCAGGAGCGCGGCGTGGCCGTCGTAGGCTGTGGCCACCTCGAAGCCCCAGATCTCGGCGAGCTCCGCCAGCGTCTCGGCGGAGTCGCGGTTGTCGTCCACCACGAGCAGGCGCCGGGGGGCACGGCTCGGGGATGGGGTGGCCTGGGGCACTACGGCCGGGGCAGGGGCGGTGGCTCCGGCTGCCGTTTGAGGCGGCTCGCCGGTGGCCAGGGGGAAGAGCACCACGAACTCGCTGCCGCGTCCGGGGCCGTCGCTGTGGGCTTCGACGCTGCCGCCGTGGAGCCGGACCAGGTTCCGGACGAGCGTGAGGCCGAGGCCGAGGCCGGGAGCGATCCAGCCCGCGCTCGCCCTGCGTGAAGAGGTCGAAGACCTGGGCCAGGAGCGGGGAGGGGATGCCGATGCCGTTGTCGGCGACGCGGATCTGCGCTTCTGCGTTTTCGGTGGTCTCGAGCGAGATGCGGATGTGTCCGCCGGGCTCGGTATACTTGGCGGCGTTGTTGAGCAGGTTGACCACCACCTGCTCCAGGCGCACCGGGTCGACGTCCGCATACACCGGCTCCGCCGGCAGCACCGTTTCCAGCGTGTGGCCGGACGCCGCGATGAAGGCGTGCTGGCTCTCGATCGCAGCCAGGATCCCGCGCACCAGGTCCAGGCGCTCCTGCTTGAGCGTGATCTTGCCGCTGTTGATGCGGGACACGTCCAGCAGGTCCTCGATGAGGCGGTTCATGTGCCGGAGCTGGCGCTCGACCACCTCCCGGGCTCGCTCGGCCTGCACCTGGCCGGGGCGTGTGCGGATGATCTCCACCGCGTGGGCCACCGGCGCCAGCGGGTTCCGCAGCTCGTGCGCCAGCATCGCGAGGAACTCGTCCTTGCGGCGGGCCGCCTCGCGCAGGCCTTCGGAGAGGCGCCGGAGCTGCTCGGACTGCTCCGCCTGGTAGGCCTCGGCGGTCTTGCGCTGGGAGATATCCAACGTGACGCCGAACGTGCTCACGGACTGCCCTGCAGCGTCGTAGCTGGCGCGGCCGCGCACCATGACCCAGTGGACGGACCGATCCGGCCAGACCACCCGGTACTCGATGACGTAAGACTCCCGCGCGCGGATCGCCTGGCGGATGGTTCGCTGCACCCGGTCCAGGTCGTCCGGGTGTACGCTCGCCACGATCTCGGAATGGCGGAGCGGATCCTGCGGCGCGCGCCCGAAGTGCGACTTCAGCAAATCCGAGCAGATCAACTCGTCGGTGAGCTGGTTGTGCTGCCAGAACCCCAGGTGTCCCGCTTCCAGGGAGAACCGCAGCCGCTCCTCGCCCTGGCGCAGCTTGCGCTCCGCGTCCGCGCCCTCGCGCAGGCGTTCGCGGATCTGGTACTGGCGGGACCGGGAGCGAAGCGCCGACTGGATGGTGGTGACCAGCGTGGCGGTGCGGACCGGCCACTCCAGCAGCGTCACGTTGCCTAGTAGCTGGAGCGCAGCGTCCGCCTCGAGGTGCTCCGATGGATGCGCGAACAGCAGCACCGGCAGCTCGGACCAGGTCTCCTGGCGGGCCAGGAGCGCGGACAGGCGAGCCAGATCCGGTGATCTCCAGCCGTCGGCCAGTAGCAGGGCCGCCGCGCCCTCCTCCAATTCCTGGTACAGGTGGGGGAGATCCGCGCACTCGATCCAGTACGCAGCGGCCTGGCCAAGAGCGGCGAACAGCTCCGGATGCTCTCGCGGAGAAGCGAGGACGAGTACCCGTTCCTCCGGCGAACGACTCACGCCGCGGGTTCTTCCAGGGAGATGAGGGGCCGAGCAGGCGGGGCTAGGAGCATGGGCTGGTGCGGCGAGCGGTGAACTGTGCGGAGCCGATCCGGCTGGCTTCGCCTTCTCTCTTTCGCTGTTGTCCCCCGAAGGACCTGCCGGTCGGTGAGGGCTCAACAGCAGCAAGTCGTTCAATCCGCAGGATGAGGCCCTCCGTGCGTGGAGGCGCGAAAGGCCGTGGGAAGGGAAAGGGTTGATCAGGAAGCCAGGAAAGCAGGACGGGAAGGATGAGGGAGCGGCGGGTCCGCGCCCAAAGCGAAAGCGCCCATGTCGAAGCCGGATCGTCAGTCTGCCACGCTTTGTCTACCGAGGCAAACACTGCTCCGGGTGGCTGCGGATAAAGCGGGCTCGTAGGACCTCGGAGTCTTCCTTTTCGTCCAGGGCATAGAACGCCGTATCCAGCGGGTCGAACTTCGAGTCCTTGTAGGAAGCAGAGAAGGCCTCTAAGGTCCCCTGCGCTTTGAACTGCTGCTGCCGCTTCTTTTCCTGGGAGTAGATGGCAATGGCCTTCCGGACGATAGCCGCGTGCTGCTTCGCTCCCATGAGCTCGTAGCCGCGCAGCGCCATCTCAGCGAAGATACCCTCGGTATTCCAGAAGTACTGGTTGAAGCCGCCGTTCGACACCTCCGCTTCCAGATAGCCGGTGGTATAGATCGCCTGCGCTCCGGGGGGCTGCGTCGCCATGATCTCCAACTCGTGGCCGTAGTCATCATCCAAGGCCACGCACAGCGCCTCGACTACTGTTTCTTCCAGTTTGTCGTCGGGCAGCTTCGCCAGTTCGGCGGGCGTGATCCGGGGCGCGGCGGGCTTCGTCGCCGCAAAACGGCGGCCGCATCCAGCGGAAGTCAGCACCAGCGCCGCCACAACTGCAACTAACCCCCACCCTTGCTTGCATCGCATCCTGTAGCTCCGGTTCATCGTGTTCATCAGACGCGCACTCTTGTCAAGGCGGGTCTGAGTTTCATGCTCAACTCCGAGACCGTCTCAGCCACATCGTGAGACGGCGGAACCTCCATTCGAGCGTGGCCGGCGTTTTCGCTTCGATCCTAACTTTTCGCTCATCTTCTGCGCGTCAGACCATAAGTGACCACGCTCCGTCGTCACCCGAGCACCTGGAGTGTTTTGACATGAACAGTAACCAACACCGCGTGCGTGCCGCCATCGCGGTTCTCTTGCCGCTGCTTGTGCTTACCGTCGCCCCTGCGCGCATGGCCCTGGGTCAGAATGGAGGCCGGACGCAGGCGCCTGCCGTCTCCCGGATTCCGGTAGTGTTCTCGGCGGGATATGACACGGACCCACGGGATCGAGGTCGGCCGGTGGTGTTGATCGCCGCGGCCCTGGGAGTGCCGAGCGACGTGTTCCGGTCCGCCTTCCGCGGCGTCCGGCCGGCTGCCGGCCGGCGGGCCCCGGAGCCGGGCCAGGTGCACGAGAACAAAGCGGTGCTGCTGGGGGCTCTGGGCCGGTACGGCGTGACCAACGAGCGGCTGGACCGGGTGTCCGACTACTACCGCTACCCGCCAGGTCGCGGCCAGATGTGGCGGCACCGCGCCGCCGCCGGCTACGCCACCGTCCGCGACGGCGCGATCACCGGTTTCACCCTCACCGATGCCGGCTCCGGCTACACCTCCGCGCCCACGGTGACCGTGCCAGGCTTCGAACGAGTTGCCGTGCGTGCCACGGTGGCCTACGGCACAGACATGGAGCGAAACGGCTCCGTCTCGGGGCTATCGCTCGCGGGACGGTAAGGGCGTGTGGGATCCTAACACCGAACACCGAACACCGAACACCGAGGATTACGGCACCATCTGGATGCAGGACGGACCCTTGATGGCGGTCGGTGTGCCGGTGGAGGTGAGCCGGCCGCTCTGGGAGTCGATCCGGAAGGCGGCGAGGTTGTCGCCGGGCATGTTCGCGCACAGGAGCAGCTCGCCGCCGGGGGTGATGGCCAGGTTTTGCGGGCCTTTGCCCAGGCTGGGCTCGATCGCGATCAGCGTGAGTCGCCCGTCGGCGTCAATCCGGTAGGCGGCGATGCTGTCGTGGCCCCGGTTGGTGCCGTAGAGAAAACGGCCGTCCGGGGTGATCTTGAGGTCCGCGCAGTAGCTCTCGCCCTTGAAGCTCTTTGGGAGGGTGGAGATCGTCTGCTGCTCGATGAGCAGCCCGGTCTTCGCCTCATAGTCGAACAGGGTGACGGAGTTCGCCAGCTCGTTGATCACGTACGCGTGCTTGCCGTCCGGGTGGAACGTGAAGTGCCGGG
>JAJFMS010000656.1 GCA_020696885.1 Armatimonadota bacterium
CGAAGGGCGCCTCCTGGTGGTCCAGGAGCCGGTAGCTCATCGCGACTTTCTCTTCGCACGAGTCGCAGGTCAGGAAGCGCAGCCCGTCCAGCGGGGCCGCCTCCACCCGGACGGTGTGCAGCCGGTCCTCCCCGGTGGCCAGGAACGCTGCTTCCGTGACCGTTCCCGCTCCCTGGTACGACCAGAGCCGGTAGGCGGCCAGCGCGGTCTCGCCCCGCGCCTGGCGGAGGAAGTGCTCCGCGGCTTGCACCGGCATCGGGTAGCAGGCCCGGCCGCGCAGGGAAGGCAGGTGCAGGCTGCCGGCGGCGGCGCCCGCCCGGATCGCGTCTGCGTCGGCGGTCTCCACCTGGCCGTAGTAGAGGCCGTGCGGCAGGCAGACGAGGTTCGCCGCGAAGCGGTCTCCACCCACGTGGGAAGACTGCCACACGCACTCCGGCTCCTGCTGCTCCAGGTACCGGTAGATCGGAAAGCCGAACTTCGCGCAGCAGCGGTCGTGCGTGCCGTGGGTGCAGATCAGGTAGAGCGGCCGCGGGTCCCGATGGACGTCGTAGCGCGTTTCCCCCGCCAGGACGCCGAAGAGGTCGATCTCCGCCAGGGCGGCGTGGCTCTTCAGCTCGAAGCGGTAAAGGCGCGGCGCCGCCTCGTCCGTGACCGCCACATAGAACGCGAACGTGTCTCCACGGCTTCGCGGCGCGCCCTTGATGAACAGCACGCGGGTGCGCGGCACCGCCCGGACCACCGGCAGCAGGGCCTCGCCGATCGGGGAAGCGGGATCCAGGGAGTCGCCGACTTCATCCGCCCAGGGTCCGGGAACCTCCAGCACCAGCCAGAGGTCCACCCGGGAAGCGGTGGCGAACTGCGGATCCCCCCGGCGGCGCGCGCCGGCGGCGCACAGCTCCCGGGCCGGCGGTTGCTCAGGCATGCTGGAGGAACCCCTCGCGCAGGAGACGCCGGACGAGAACCAGCTTGCCGGGCGCATCCAGCTCGTCCGGGAGCTCGGCGGCGCAGAACGGCTCGGCCCGCGTGCAGAAAGCTACCGAAGCGGCGGTGTAGGCGGGCAGCTCCACCTGCTTCCCCTGGAAGGCGAGCCGCACCGCCTCCGGGTCCGTGTGGAGCCGGTACAGCACCTCGGGCCGCCGCCGTACCTGCGTGCGAAGGTCCAGCTCCGGGAGTTGCTCCGCCAGGAACAACCGCTCGCTGCTGATCGGCCGGCGGCTGTTGATGAACCGGTCGATCATCCGGTCTACCGCAGCCAGGGCTGCGTCCGGTCGTGCTAGCTCCGCCGCCAGCTCTGCCAACTCCACCGCCACCGCTTGCCGCAGCTCGTCCGAGGTTGCCAGCCCTGGGGGCAGGTTCCGGCGAAAGCGGGCGTCCTGCCGGAGGCCGGAGGCGGCTTCGGCCAGCAGGTCCGACCACGTGAAGCCGGGAATCCCCAGCGTCACGTGGATCGAGCGCTGCTCCGAGGTGAGCGCTTCGTGGATGAAGCCGCGCGGCAGGTAGAGGAGGTCTCCCGCCGCCAGGTCCAGCTCGCAGATCAGCGTGCCTTCCGGCGAGCCCTGCGCTTTGTAGGGCTGCGAGCGGTCCGGCAGCGCGACCGGCGAGTCGTAGAGGCGCCAGTGCTTGGAGCCGTCGATCTGCAGGATGAAGACGTCGTGCGTATCGTAGTGCGGCGCGAACCCCTGCGAGCCGGGCGGCGTGACGTAGAGGTTCGTCTGCGTGGGGTGGGAGAGCACGCCTTCCAGGCCGCGGCACAGCATGGCGAGCGGCGTCCAGCTCCGGTGCAGCCCCTGGAGGATCACCGTGGCGCCGTTCTGGTACTCGGCCACGATCCGGTCCGGGTCCGCGACCCGCCGCGGCGACCCGCTGGAGGCAGCCGTGGTGCGGGTGTACTCCGGCAGCGGGAGCGGCGTGCCGGAGCGGACCAGCCGGAACTCCGGGTAGGTCATGTCCGAGGTAGTGACCAGCCGGTCCACGTCCGCCGCGGTCAGCAGACTCCGATAGTAGTCCGGATCGGCGCGCTGCATCACCAGCGGCCAGAGAAACAGCAGGCCGCGAGCACCCGACGGGCACTCGCGGCCTGGTAGACGCTCTAAGAGCCTAACGGATAGGCGCTACTGTTCCGAGCATGGGCCACTGAAGTTCCAGGAGTGTTGGAATAGGGGAGTATTGGAGTAGCAGGTACCACTACTCCAGATCTCCATCACTCCATTACTCCGGCCTGGTTAGCGGTTTCCGCTCCGATCAGTACCCGGAGGCGGCTACTGGTCGCCCTTGCCGTCCGTGGTGTCCGCGTCGCCGGAGCCGTCCGTGCCGTCGGCATCGCTGCCATCGGTACCGTCCGCATCACTGCCGTCTGTGCCGTCGGTATCCCAGGCGGCGTTGGGCTGGCCCCCGGGGACCCCGGCGCTGCTCAGGCGGGTTACGAGAATGTCTTCGTCCGAAAGGGAATGGGGAGGCATCTGTGGATCTCCTGGAACCGGGCGGGAAATCCCGCGCGTGTCTCTTGTAACCTACCCCCGCTCTGGTGGATCGTCAAACGACTTTCGTGGGGGTGATCACCACGGAGACACGGAGACACGGAGACACGGAGAGGGCGAGAGGGGAGAGGGTTTTGGACGGGATCGACGGGATGGAGAGGTGGCGATTGAGTGCCGCTGCTGCGGTTTCTCGCCCGGCTCAATCCATCCTGTAGATCCTGTTAATCCTGTCTAGAAACTTGCTAGTGCGGGTGGTCGGCTTCGTCGGCCAGGGCGTCGGCGCGGGTCTTGTGGATGGTGCCGGCGGGGTGCTCGGGCGGCGAGTAGATGGTGTAGAGCTTGAGCGGCTCGGTGGCGGAGGTGTTCACCACGTTGTGCGCCGTGCCGGCGGGTACTACCACCGCGGTTCCGTCTTGCAGCGGATGCTCCTCGCCGTTCAGGAGCGCCTTGCCTTCGCCGGCTTCCACCCGCACGAACTGATCGATCTCGTGGTGGGTCTCCAGCCCGATCTCCTCGCCGGGGAGCAGGGACATCACCACCAACTGGAGGCGAGAGTCCGTGTAGAGCACCTCCCGAAAATAGCCGTTCCGGAGGGTCTTCTCTTCGATATCGGTGACGAATCCGTTCAACGTGGTCTCCTTGGGATAGGGCGGAGGGGCGGTCGGAG
Source organism: Armatimonadota bacterium (assembly GCA_020696885.1). The sequence goes on from JAJFMS010000656.1 coordinate 3,145, forward strand.
GGACCGCCGGCTTCTGCGCGCCACCTCCCGTTCTGCCCGTTAGCGGTCCGCCCTGAAACTCGCTCGCCGGCCCGTGGTCCTCGCGTTATTCCGGGAAAGCGCCCGCGGCGGGCACCGCGAGGCGCCGTCGCCCGCCCTTCCGCTCGCGGATTACGAGCGCGCCGCCCTCGTAGGCGACCTGCTCCACGCCCTCGAACCCGGCGGGGGTGCGCAGCAGGAACATCGCGTAGCTGCGCGTCGCGCTCTCGCCGGCGTCCAGGTAGGTGTAGAGCGGGAGATCAAAGATGCGGCCCTTCTTCACCAACACCGGGAACGGCTGGTGCAGACCGGTGGTGCCGAACTCCAGGCCCCGGAACGCCGGCTTGCCCTTCTCCACGTGGCGCCACGCGTTGAACCAGGGGTACTCCGTAGTGGGCCAGGCGTAGCCGAGCAGCCGCTGCTGCGCGGGGGCCACCGCGGTGGTCCAGCCGTAGCGGCCGGTGACCTGATAGGAGACGACGTTTGGATCGGGGTTGTCGGTGAGGCGGCGCATGTCCACGCGCTTTCCATTGAGGAGCGCGTCCGGCCACCGGACCGAGGGGCGCTCCGGGTCCGGCAGCGGGCTGCTCTGCATGAACCCGATCCCCGCGCCCGCGTCCACGCGCGTCTCCCCATCCAGGAACGGCGGGCCGATGGTGGGATGCTGGACGATATTGAAGATGCGCCCCAGCTTGTTGCGGTTGGTCACCTCTTCCCGCACCAGCACCACCGCCGCGCTATCCGGCATCCGGATCCACCGCTTCACGGCGAGGCCGGCCAGGGGGAGGTCCGCCGCCAGCTCCGCTTCCAGGCCGTCGCCCCGGCGCTCCGGCCCGCGCGTCACGCGCCACTGAACTTTGGACGCCTCCCCGTGGAACGGCATTCCGTTCCGCTCCTCAGCGGCGGACGGCTGCCCCCAGCGGTCCAGGCAGAGGAAGTGGCCCAGCCCCTTGAGCGGGTTCACGGCGTCTCCGGCCAGGTGGAAGTCGCTGAGCACGCCGCCGGTGAGCTCCACCCGCAGCACGGCGGCGCGGCCCTCCAGGAGCAGCGCCGGCGGCTCCGGCGCGCCGGCGGCCGGCGAGATGGCCGCGCACGCGAGGAGTAAGCCGAGGGAGAGGAGTTGTTTCATAGGTGGAGGCGCTTCATGGGGGTGCTCGGACGCAGGCGGGTCCGTGACCAACACTTCGTGGTTCGCAGATCGGCCAGAGGTGCCCTTCCCCTCATCCCCTCATCCCCTCATCCCCTCCCCGGCTCCCCCGCCGGCCCAGGGCCTCAATGGCGGCGGAGGAGAGCACGGCGGGCGCGGGCCGCCCCAGCGCGATGTGGCGGAGGAGCTCGTCCACGCAGCGGTAGAGGTAGGTGTTGTCCTGGGCCGGGTAGCGTTGTAGGGCACGGGTGTAGGCGGGCACGCCGGCCAGGAACGCCTCCACCAGCGCCGGCGTGAGCTGGGAGGCGCACCGGCCATAGCCGAGCCGGGCCAGGTACCGGGCGTTCAGCTCCTGTTCGAAGTAGCCGGCCGGCGGCACGGAGAGCACCGGCACGCCCAGGTGGACCGCTTCGCCCAGCAGCGTGAAGCCGCCGCCGGCGAGGAGGGCCCGCGCGGTGCGCAGGTCTTCCAGGAACACCGGCTCCGAGAACGGCCGCAGCGATACGTTGCCCCGGGGGCCTTCCGTGCCCTCTCGGCCCATACCGTAGACCCGGAACTCGTGCGGCAGCGCCGCGAGCATCGGGATCAGGCTCGTGTTGGTGGGCGCGGTCTGGTAGACCAGCACGTGTTCTCCCGGCTCCCGGCGCAGCGCGAGCACCTCGGGGCGGAGCACCGGCGCGATGAGGGTGGTGCGAGGCTTCCGCACCGGGGGGAAGAAGAAGCTGGTCACCAGGTAGTGGTAAGCGCCGGGCAGCTTCATCTTTACCGCCATCCGCGCCAGGCGGAACTTGAAGCCGGCCTCTTCCAGCAGCTCCGGGTCGTGGTCGCACCGGTCGATTACCTGCATGTTGTCGATGCTGATGACCGGGATGCCGTGCCGGCGGCCGTAGAGGTACGCCCAGTAGTCGAAGTCGCTGAACGCCACCTGCGGCTTGAACTGCGAGCCGATGACGCGGCGGTACGCGTCGAAATTGGTGGCGAGGTTGGCGGGCAGCTCTTCCAGGTTATCCGCCACGCTCTCGCTGACATCCAGCACGCTCCCCTCGAACGTGAGGTGCAGCCCGTGGATCAGCTCCACGCGCACGTTCTTCCGCCCCACGAAATGCCGGGTGAGGAAGCCGTGCGCTCGCCCGGATACCACGATGAGCAGCTCATGGCCCTGCTCCAGCAGGTAGTCCAGCACCACGCGGCTGCGGACCGCGTGTCCCATCCCTTCGCCTACCACCCCGTATAAGATCCGCATGCTACCTGCAC
>JAJFMS010000657.1 GCA_020696885.1 Armatimonadota bacterium
ATCCGGGCCTTCCCGTCTCCACCGACCTCCCGGATCGCCTCGCCGCCTTCCACGCTCGGTCCGCCGATCGGGATCAGCTTGCGGTCGTAGCCCTGGGTGAAGCCGATGGTGTCCAGGTGGGCGAACACCGCCACGCGGGGTCGGCCGCGGGTGGCCAGGATCAGGTCGCCGACGCGCCGGGTGGAAACTCCCGGCAGCCGACCGGCGTAGGTCTCGACGTAGTCCGCGATCAACCCCTCGTCGCCCGAGGGGCCGGGGATGCGCTGCAGCTCGAGTAGTAGGTCCATCAGTCGAATAAACTCCGGGGTGGGGGAGCGGCCGCGGCCGCCTCTTTGAGCTGGCGCTTCACCTCGATAACCTTGCGCCGGGCGTTGCCGATGTCCTCGATCAACGTGTCCAGCGCCGCATCGTAGGCGGGACCCTGGAGCCGCAGCACGTAAGCGGGATGGAAGACGGCGGTGGTCCACGGGGCAAGGTGACTGTTGGTGAACCACCGCCCGCGCTCCGAGGTAATGCGGAAGCCCTTGTGGATGACCGTGTTGGCAGCCGGAGCGCCCAGGCACACCACCACCAGCGGCTTGATGGTGCCGAGCTGCTGCTCCAGCCACGGGTTGCAGGCGGCGATCTCCTCCGCCGTGGGCGGGCGGTTGAGCCAGCGACCGTTCTGCAGATCGGCCGCCCGGCACTTGATCACGTTGCAGATGTACACGTGGTTGCGCGTCATGCCGTTTCGCCGGAGCACCTCGTCCAGCAGCTTCCCCGCGCGCCCGACGAACGGCCGCCCGGTGGCGTCCTCGTTCTCGCCCGGGCCCTCGCCCACGAACACCAGCGGCGCCGCCGGGTTCCCCTCGCCGAACACCACGTTGGTGCGGGTGCGTGCCAACCCGCACCGCTGGCAGCCCAGCGCCGGCGCCCGCAGCTCCGCCAGGATCGCCGCCTTCTCCTCCGGCGACAACGCAGCCGACGGCGCAGCCTCGGGCCCAACCTCGGGCACGGCCGCAGCTACCGGCTCCGCAGCCGCCTCGGGGCCGGCGGGCTCCATATGGTCATCGAAGAGAGAGAACTGACCGGACATTTGGCGAGATCTTGGACACAGAGGGACACAGATTGGAACAGAGGGGACACAGAATAGGGACGGTTGTGGGGGGGGTATTTTGTGGTCGGGATTTACGGGACGTCGCCGCGGCCGGATGAGTGCAAAGGGCGCCACCTGGATCACACTACGCCCGCCGCTCTCCCATCCCGTCAATCCTGTTCATCCTGTCGAGAACTCCCCCGGCTCCCCTTTCGCGTTCTTTCGCGCCTGCCCTCGGCTGCTTTTGCCGGGGTGTTTCGCGGGCAACCCTCTAATCGGGATCACCGAGTGTCTGGAGCACGGCGGCGAGTTTGTCGTAGCTGCTGAAGAGGGCGTCCGGGAGCACGCGGGTCTCGCCCAGCACCGGCATGAAGTTGGTATCGCCGTTCCAGCGCGGCACCGCGTGCATGTGGAGGTGGTCTTCCACGCCGGCCCCGGCGGAGCGCCCGAGGTTCATCCCCAGGTTAAAGCCGTCCGGGTGGAATGCCTCCGTCAACAGCCGGACACAATGCCGGGTGAGGCGCATCATCTCGGCCTGCTCGTCTGCGGTGAGGCCCACCAGGTCCGCGGTATGACGGTAGGGAACCACCATCACGTGCCCGTTGTTGTAGGGGAACAGGTTCATGATCACGAAGCAGTGCTGCCCGCGATAGAGGATCAACTGCTCGCGGTCGTCCGTCTCCGCCAGCTTGGCGCAAAAGACGCAGCCTTCCACCTTCGTACCGGCCGCGATATAGGCCATCCGCCACGGCGCCCAGAGATGCTCCATCCGCTCGAGTTCCTTTCGCCTGTTCCGACTACCGGACAGTATACTGCGGGCTTCGCACCTGCGCGTGGGATGCCCGGGGAGATTTGGACAGGGGTTACTCGTCGAAGAGGTTCGAGAGCTTCTCGGAGACGGAGCCCTGGAAGTTGCGGCGGTTGTCGTCGTAGCGCTGGAGGGTCTCCAGGCGGGCGTGGCGGGAGAGGTCGCGGACGGCGCGGACGTTGCCGTCCGTAAGGTCCAAGGCGATGGTGATGGCGGTGTGGCGCAGCTTGTGCGGCGTGAGGGTGGGGACCCCCACGCGGGCGCCCAGGTCTCGCACGATGTGGTAGATGCCGTCCCCGGTGAGCCGCAGGCCATTGTACTCCGGGCGCGGATCCACATTGCGGAGCAGGGGCGCCTTCGGATCGGCTCCGTGCCCGGCGGCGTTGAGGTAGCGCTGCAGCGCCTCCACGGCCCGGTCGGAGAGCGTCTCCGGCTCCTTCTGGGTGCCTTTGCCCTTGCCTAGGATGTAAAGCCGCTTCTCCAGCGGCTGGAAGTCCGCCACGTCCAGCGAGCACACCTCGGCGCGGCGCAGGGCGTTCTCACAGAGCAGGCGCAGCAGGGCCAGGTCCCGCAGGCCGGTGAGGTCCCGCGTATCCGCCACGGCGAAGAGCTTCTTCACCATCTCCGCGGAGACGCCGCGCGTGTCCCGGTACGCCGTCACGCGCTCGCCCTCGACCAGAGACCGCCCGTCCGTCTGTGACCACCCGAGCCGGTAGCAGAACTTGAGCAGCGAGCGGATGGCGGCCAGGCGGCGGTTGATGGTGGCCTCCGTGAGGCCGCGCTGCAGCAACTCCGCCTTGTAGGTGGTGAGCACCCGCGCGATCTCCGCTGGCGCCTGCGTGACGAACTGCTCCACCTCGCGCGGGCTGAGGTCCTGGCCGAAGAAGTCCCGCAGGTCCGCGGCGTAGGCGCGCCTGGTGGCCTCGCTGCGCTTGTCCGCGAGCAGCAGCGTGAGCAGCTCGCGGCCGTTGACCCGCGCCCGTTCCGTTCGTACCAGCTCCGACATCCCGTCTCCGAAGTGCGAGGGGCGAAGTGCGAATCGAGGGGCCCACGCTACTGAGTGCGATTGTCGGACGAGGGGCGGCATTCCGGATACACGAAAGGGGAAGGGTCGCTAACGGGGTTTGCTAGTTTCCGAGAGCTATCCCAGAGAGCCGGGGCTGTTGCGCGTCGAACCGCTGGCGGGGGAGGGAAACAGGCGGCCCGCAGCGAACAAATATCAAACTTATGGCTGGACGAGCCCGAAGATGAATGTGCGAGACTGGTCCACTCCGGCGCCGTTCTTCCCATGGCCGCATGTGCAGGCGCAGCTCGAGCAGATCGACGCGCAGGTCTACCGGCTGGCGATGGAGTTTGCGCAGGAGCAGTTCCGAGAAGAGGCGCGGGATTGCCCCACGTGTGGCCACCCGGCCCAGGAGCTGTTCTGGCTGGGGGTCGACGCCCCGGACGAAGCCTGGCGCGGCGGCGAGGGGCAGTCCGGCTTTCTGACGGTGTGCACGCCTTGCCGCGCGCAGGTGGACTTCCTGGTGGATCCGGAGTTGACCGAGGCCTACGCAGAGAATCTTCCGGACGAGAGCGGCTAATAGGGCCCGGCTCGCGCTTCTCTGACGATCCTCGCGAGGCGCTCCGGCTCCAGATCGGCTTCTTGAATCGTCGGCGAAATCCAGCCCTGCTGAGTACGGATCCATATCTGCGGACCGTCGTCGTCCCTTTTGACCAGATAGCCGTCCCGGAGCATTGCGCTGTGAAAGGTAAGGGCCTCCCGGATCCGGGGATCGGTCTCAATAGCGAGGCGAGCCTCCAGGTGCGGCAGCAGGTCCGTCATCTGGAGCCGATCACCTG
>JAJFMS010000658.1 GCA_020696885.1 Armatimonadota bacterium
GGAGGCCACCACCGCCTTCGAGCGCGCGCTGGATTACGCGGAGCGGATCGGTGACGCCGAGAAGACCGCCATTATTCGCCTGGATCTCGGCACGATCCACCTGAACCGGGGGGACTGGGTCGCCGCCGAAGTGGACTACCGCAGCGCCGTGGAGCAGTTCCGCCGGATGGACCATCCCCTCGGCATCGCCGCGGCGCTCTGCAACCTCGCGGACACCCTCCGCTGGGCGGGCCGGGCCGGCGAGTGTGACCCGATCCTGGACGAGACCGAAGCGGCGCTGGGAGCAGTGGACGCGGCGTTCCTCCACGCGCACCTCGGCGTGGCCCGAGCGGAGCAGCACCTGGCCCGCGGCGAGCGCGATGCGGCCCGTGCCGCCGCCGAGCGAGCGTTAACCGTGGCCCAGGGCGCCGAGTACGAGACGGGCATCAATCTCAGCCGCCTCACCCTGGGTCGGGTGCTGGCGCTTCAGGAGCAGCATGAATCCGCCGAGCAAGTGCTCCGAGAGGCGCTGCTCGGCTTCGAAGGCGCTGGAGAGGCGCTGGAAGCCGCCCGCGCCCTGGTGGAACTGTCCGCCGTGGTAGCACGCACGGGCCGGCTGGAGGAGGCGCGTGGGATGCACGCCGATGGCGTGGGCCGCCTCCGGCAACTGGACGCCGAGCCGTGGAGCGCGCACCTTCCGGCGGAGCCCTGTCATGGATGATTTGCTATCCGCGGAAGATCAGCTCCCATGGGGAGCGTTCCAGTACTGTCTGGACCTGGCCCAGCGTCATGCCGGTCTTGGCGATCAGGCTCGCGCCACCGAGTGTTTCATACGGGCGCATTGGCTCGCGGGCACGAGTCGCGACCTGCTCTGGAGGCTAGAGGAAAGCCTTCAGCGCACCGGCAGAGCCGAGCAAGCGGCGACCGTGGGCCGGATCTTGCGGGCAGTGGAATAGGAGGTGCCAGGCAGATGCCGACTGGGAGTTGTCCACTGCTGAATCACTGGCCCGTGGAAACGGAGCTGGGCGACGAATGGCGCTGGCGGAAGAGCCGGGGGGCGACTAACGAAGCACTCCACGCGGAATTGGTGCGGGGACGCCGGTTGAGCGTGGCCGAGCTGGGCTCCATCGCGGAGCATCTCGCTCGTGAGGGCGACCTCGTGCTAATGCTCCGGATCTCCCGCAGGATGGTACGCGTTGGTCCCGAGGATGCCTACGCGTGGGGGATGCTGGGACTCTGTCTTTGCAAGCTCGAACAGCGGAAACAGGGCAGGGAGGCGTTTGCCAAGGCGACCTGGTTTGCAGGAGCTAATCCGAACGCCCGATTACGGGTGGCACAATGTCTCCGCAGCGCTGGGTTCGACCGGCAGGCTACGGAGCAGGCCTATCTCGCGTTCCGCTTGGACCGCTGCAACGTAGCTGGAAGCGAGTGTGTCACGGCGTCCCGTGAGCGCTCCGACTTCGAACATCAGCGAGATTCCGATGTGGGACTTCCATCCGCCCGTCAGTTCAGATCTGGTCTTTCAGCTCAAGTACTGCCGCCGCCGGCAGAAGCGGTATGAGCTGTCGCTCCAGGTACTCGCCGAACTGAATCTGACGGCTCACGATATGGCGCTCGTCCTGTGGACCTTCGTTCGCGATCGGCACGCGGCTCTCGCGGCCTCCACGGCGCATCGTCTAGTCCACGAGTTTCCCGAAGACTCTGCGGCGTGGGCGAACTACGGCGAGTACCTCGCGAAGCTCGGACGACAAACCAGGGCAGTCCGAGCCTTTGAGCGTGCGGGACGTCTCGCGGGTACGTCAGCGCGACGCAGAGCTCAAGTTGGGTACTGCCTGCACCGAGCCGGCCGCAAGGACGAGGCCGCAGAGCAGCTTTACCTTGCGCTCTTGCTGGATCCTTCGGACGGGGAAATCAGGGAGATGTTCCATGAAGCGGCGCTAGCCGAGAACCCGCGCTTGCGGGCCGCAACCTGGCCTCCGCGCGAAGTAACGGATCCTTCGGCTGCGGACCACGCAAGGTAACGCTCACGGCGATCCTGCTGGGTGCAGCCACGAGCCCCTCCGAGCTTGCCAGACCGGGGCGCTCGTGGTGAAGCCCTGAGACCGCCAAGCAGTCACGTCGAGCCGGTACCAGCCACAGCAGGGCGTAACTGTCTACTGCGAAACGTCTCCTACCGGGTCCGGAACGCCGGTCATGACGTCGGGGCGCTCGCGTGCCCGTGGGCACGCGTGGGAGCACGCACCGGTCCGAGATCCTTCCCGCTGGTCAGGATGACCTGGTACGGAGGCGGAGTCTCACGCGCGGCCGAGTACGAGATCACCCCTCTGACGCCTACCGCCGCGAGCCCAGGCTGATCCCCGCGCCGAACCCGAACAGCGGGTGGCTGCTGTGCCCCGCGTTTGCCCAGGTGAACGCGAGCTTCCAGTCCTTCGAGGGCTTGTAGACCCGTGTCAGAGCGAGGGGTGTCCCGAGGTCGTGCTCCGTCCGAGCGCGTCCTTCGGCCAGCAGCGACAGCTTCGAGGCTAGGCCGACTTCGATGCCGGCATACGGCTCCCACCGGTGGTGCGTGATGCTGTCCACCTCGTCGACGAACATCACGCCGAGGTGGGTGGTCACCGGGTGGGCGCCCTGGGACACCTGCTTCTTCAGCGCCAGGAACCCGACCCGCGCGTTCACGTCGCCGCCGCCGAGCTGCGTGTAGCCCAGTGCCACCGCCGGGCGCCGGGCCGTTTCCTGCAGGAGGCGGTACTTGATGTAGCCGCCGGTGGAGGGATCGCGGTCCCAACCGGAGACCTTCACGATGGTGGCGCCGACCTCCAGGTCGCGGGAGAGGCCGTAGTCGACCGATCCCGAGATCCAGGTGCGCGTGCTCTTCGCGGACGGATTGTATTGCGGCAGCACCAGGATGGCCGGCGTCACCTTCCCGGGCTCCGGGAAGGAGGCGGTCGGGTGCAGGAACAGCCCACCGGGGCCGTAGAGCGTCTGCGCGGACACGGGCGCGCCGCTCAGCAGCAGCAGGGCACCCAGGATCAAAGCTCGCATCGTCATCTTTCGCCTCGTTGACAAACCTCCGACCGACCGACGACTTATTGTAACCCCGGGTGTTGGGTGTTGGCGAAGCGCTTCGCGCGGTGTTCGGTGTTTGGTGTTCGGTGTTCGGACGGATCCGGTGCGGGAGGCGGGCGGCCAAGAGGGGGTAGGAGGCTGTAGCACAGCGCCTCGTGCGCGTGGACAGTTCGACGTCCCTCGGGGAGAGCGTCCAGAGCGGAACGATGCTGCCGTCACCTGTAGCCGGCGTGTCGCCAGACCGCCGTTCGTCAACCCTCCCGCAAAGCCGCGCCCCGGTGCTGGAAGTAAGCCGGACCCCACAACAGCAGTCATCCCGAGACGGTTCGAACGGTAGGGCGGCGTACGTGTCCCCTGCGAGGGATCTCCTACCGGGCTCGGAACGCCTCTACCGCCGATGACCTGTTCCCCATTCGCACTTCGAACCTCGTCGCTCGCAACTCCCGTGGGGTGTTCAGAAAGCAAGCGCCGTGATGGCTTCACGGCGCAACCTCTCATCCCATCAATCCTGTCAAAAAAATCGGATATCTCGGCCCAGACAACAGAAGGCCCGGGCCAGTGAATGGCCCGGGCCTTCTGTGAGATCACCTCGGCGAGGATTACTTCTTCGCCGGCTCCGGCTTCGTGGCGGTCTCCGCCTTCTTGGCCGGTTCGGGCTTCTTCGCGGGCTCGGGCTTCT
>JAJFMS010000659.1 GCA_020696885.1 Armatimonadota bacterium
TCAGCCGATGTTATTGGGAGTGCGGCAAACCCTGGCGGATCTCTGGAAGCGGGGCTGAGCTTCGGCTGCTCGCCTGCAGCTACCGCGGCGTGCGCGGATTGAGCTTGTAGTACATCCGGCCGTCCTCGGCGCCGGCCAGCAGGTCCGGGATGCCGTCCGCGTTCCAGTCCACCACGGTGGGGCTGGTGTCGTGTCCGGAGATGGGACGCGTGTCCAGGTTCCCCCGGCTCTGAAAGATCCAGTTACCGCCGCGCGCACCGAGCTGCTGATAGCAGCCGGCGTTCTCGGAGTTTACCAGCAGGTCTAGCCGGCCGTCGCCGTCCCAGTCCGCCACGCACAGCTTCCGGCGACCGCTCTTGCCGGCGCGGCCGGGGTTGAGCTGCAGCGGCTGCCCCTTCTCATCCACGAACGCTCGGCGTCCCGGCAGGAGGGTGAGCCGGTCCCCGGGCCGCTGACGCTGGAAGAACGCCAGGAACCCCTCGTGATCCAGCATCACCAGGTCCACCAGGCCGTCGCCGTCGAAGTCACGGGCTACGGGAGTGGTGCGCCACTGGGTCACCAGCTCGCGGCCCTTCGGCTCCCACCAGTTCCAGGAGGGCTTCGGCGGCGCGGAGGGCCACTCCACCTCGATCGGCTGTGCCGCGGCGAGCTTCGGCTCCTTACGGCTGCCGACGTTGCGGTACCAGTGCACCTTGCCCCAGATAGAGTTCGCGATGAGATCCAGCTTGCGGTCTCCGTCCCAGTCGGCCACGGAGACGGTGGTGTAGCCCCACTTCGCTTCGGCCGGGCCCTGGATGGAGCCGTTGGGTCCGGCCTGGATGCGGATCGTCTTGCCTCCCGCCTTCAACCGGCGCGGCGCGGCCCAGCGCGGCGGCACGATGCCGGAGCCGCTGAGGTTCTCGAAGAAGGTAACGTAGCCGGCAGTGTTGCCGCTGATCAGATCATCGTCGCCGTCGCCGTCCCAATCGCAGCCCACCGGCGTGGCGAGCGCGCCGCACTTCACGTCCGCGGCCTCCTGCTGGAAGTAGCGCGGCGCCTTGAGCACCGGCAGCCGGTCTTCCAGCTCGCCCGTGTTCTCCACCAGCGCCACGCGTCCGTCCTCGTCCCCCACCACCAGGTCCAGGTCGCGGTCGCCGTCCCAATCGATCGCCACCGGGACGATCATCTCCAGGTCCATCGCCAGCTTTTTGCCGTTCAGGGTGAGGCGCCGGCCCTCCGCGTAGACCGGCCGCGTGCGCGTGCCGGTGTTCTGGAAGTAGGTGAAGCCGTCCAGGAACTCGCCGCACAGCAGGTCCAGGTCCCCGTCCCGGTCGAAGTCCGCAAAGTTGGGCGAAGGCATCCCGAAGGTGTCCACGAGGCCGGCGCCGGCGCGGACCTTCGCCGCCGCGTTGTAGCGCGGTTTCTCGCTGGTGCCGGTGTTGCGCAGCCAGTAGACCAGGCCGTGCAGCGGTCCGTTCGTCCACTTCCCGCTCTTGTCGTACGCGTCGTCCCAGCCGTATTCGGTCCAGTCCTCCACCCCCACCACCAGGTCCAGCGCGCCGTCGCCGTCGTAGTCCACGTACTTCCACTGGTTGGCGCGCACCTTGTTCGGGTGGATGTTGACCGGCAGCGGCAGCTTCACGTTCTGATCGAGGCCGGTGGCGCGGAAATCCGGATGCTCCAGCGCCGGGGTAAGCACCTTCACCGCGTCTCCCACGTAGGAGATTGAGGCGTTCGCCAGCCCCTTGCTGAGGCGGCGGCCCGGCTTGAACACCGGAAAGCGGACCTTCCCGGAGGTGTTCTCGAAGAAATAGGTGCCGTTGTACGGCTTGTCCTGGCAGCTCACCACCAGGTCCAGGTCCCCGTCCCGGTCGAAGTCCATCGGCAGCGGCCACGCCCACAGCCCCACGCCCAGGTCCACCACCAGTCCCGGATGGTTGTACGGCACGCGCTCCAGCGTCGCCGAGCGCTCCGCAGCCAGCACCAGCCCGGCGGAGAGACCGAGCGTGAGGCCCAGCGGGAGCAGAAGACGTGAAGTTCGCATCATACAAGTTCTCAGGGGCTCAAACACCACCCATCCTACTCGCAACCTGGCTCAATGGGGAGAAATGGAGTGTTGGAGTATGGGAGTAATGGGCACCGGTGCGGCCGGATGGCCGCGTTCCCACTCCACTACCCCTCCTACAGCCCGCCTCGGTCGCACCGCCGATGCTGCGCGGTTTGCGCGCCATGTCGATGTGTAGAGATTACTCCTGCTCCTACTCGCGGACCTTCCCGCGCAGGAAGGGTTCCAGCGCCCTCACTCACCAACTGCTCAGCGCCAGTGCGCGATTGCAGTTGAGGAGGGCGACCGATGGACCGGGAGCGATTGAAGCGGCAGATCTGCGAAGCGGTGGACCATCGCCGTGCGGACATCATTGAGGTGGGCGAGGACATCATGCGCCACCCCGAGCTCGGCTTCAAAGAGTTCCGCACGGCGAAGCTGGTGGCCGGAGAGTTCGCCCGGCTCGGCTTGCCGTATGAAGAAGGCCTGGCTATTACTGGGGTGAAGGCCGTCCTGCGCGGGGGTCGTCCCGGCCCTACCGTGGCCCTGATCGGGGAGCTCGACTCCCTGGTGCTCTGGGATCATCCGTACGCCAACCGGGAGACCGGCGCCGCGCATGCCTGCGGCCACAACGCGCAGATCGCCGGGATGCTGGGCGCCGCGCGCGCCCTGGTGGAGACCGGAGCGATCGACCAGCTTGCCGGGAACCTGGTCTTTTTCGCAGTGCCGGCGGAGGAGTACGTGGAGGTGGAGTACCGCGCCCGGCTGGTCCAGGACGGCATGCTGGAGTTCCTGGGCGGCAAGCCGGAGCTGGTGCGCCTGGGACACTTCGATGACGTCGACATGGCGGTGATGATCCACACCAGCGGCAGCGAGACCGCCAAGGTGCGCGTGAACGAAAGCTCCAACGGCTGCGTGGTGAAGCTCATCCGCTACCTGGGGCGGGCGGCGCACGCCGGAGTGGCGCCGGAGAAGGGGGTGAACGCCCTCAGCGCCGCGATGCTGGGCCTCAGCGCCATCAATGCCCAGCGGGAGACGTTCCGGGATCAGGACGCGATCCGGGTCCACCCGATCATCACGCACGGCGGTGACTTGGTGAACATCATCCCCGCCGAGGTGAGGATGGAGACCTACGTCCGCGGCAAGACCCCCGAAGCGATCGTGGACGCGGAGCTGAAGGTGGACCGGGCGCTTCGGGCCGGCGCGCTGGGGATGGGCGCGCAGGTGGAGATCCGCACGCTGCCCGGATACTTCCCGCTGATCAACAACCGGAACATGGCGGAGCTGTTCAAGCGGAACGCGGGCGAGTTCCTGTTCGACCCCGCGCTGGTGCAGGATGCCGGGCACGGTACGGGAAGCACGGACATGGGCGACATCTCCCACCTCATGCCCGCGCTGCACCCGAGCATGGCGGGCGGCTTCGGGGACGTCCACAGCCGCGAATGGCACATCCGCAACCCGGACGAGGGCTACCTCGCGCCCGCCAAGGCGCTGGCCCTCACCGCCATCGACCTGCTCTGGCAGGACGCCTCTGAAGCGCACCGTATCCTGGAGACCGACCGGCCGCGGATGACCAAGCAGGAGTACCTGGACTTCCAGCGCGGCGTCTTCCGGACGGAGCTGTTCCCGGAGACCGCGTAGGTGATCGTCTCACGTCGCGCCTTCATTGGCGCACTCGGCGGCGTGCTGGTGACGC
>JAJFMS010000660.1 GCA_020696885.1 Armatimonadota bacterium
CTCTTCGACCTCGGCGTCATGTCGATGTCGATCCCGAAGGAGTACGGCGGCCTCGGCTTCTCCCAGCACGCGTACTCCCGGGTGATGGAGGAGGTGGGCGCGGTCGATGCATCCCTCGGCGTATTGGTGAACGCGCACCAGAGCATCGGGCTCAAGTCGCTGCTGCTGTTCGGCACGCCGGAGCAGCAGGCCCGGTGGCTGCCGCGACTGGCCAGCGGCGAGATGCTGGCCGCGTTCGCCTTGACGGAGCCGAACGCCGGCTCCGATGCCGGGGGCATCGAAACCCGCGCCGTGCCGTCCGCGGATGGCAGCCATTACGTGCTGAACGGCCGCAAGCAGTGGATCACCAATGGCGGCGTTGCCGGGCTCCTCACGGTGATGGCGAAAGTGCCTGGGACGAAGGACGACAAGGGCCGCGAGCGAATCACCGCGTTCCTGGTCACGCCGGATATGCCGGGGTTCGTGGTGGACGACGTGGCGCTGGAGAAGTGCGGCATCCGCGGTACCGCCACCGCCCGCCTCTCGTTCCACGACCTCCGGGTGCCGGCAGAGAACATCATCGGCCCGCCCGGCAAGGGCCTACGGGTGGCGCTGACGCTGCTGGACTTCGGCCGCACCACGTTCGGTGCCACCTGCACTGGGGTCGCCAGGCGGTGCCTGCACGACGCGATCCAACATTCCAAGACACGGCGCCAGTTCGGGAAGTCGCTCTCCGAGTTCGAGCTGGTGAAACGGAAGCTCGCGGAGATGGCGGCGACCACCTTTGCGATGGAGTCCGCGACCTACCTGGTGAGCTCGCTGATCGATCGCGGATTCGAAGAGTATATGGTCGAGACCGCCATGCTCAAGGTCTTCGCGAGCGACGGCCTCTGGGAGATCGTGAACGAGACGATCCAGATCTTCGGAGGCCGCGGTTATTTCACGGACCAGCCCTACGAGCGGATGATGCGGGACGCGCGCATCAACCTGATTGGGGAAGGCGCGAACGACGTGCTGCGGACGTTCATCGCGCTGGTGGGGATGCGGGACGTAGGGCTCTCCCTGAAGGAAGTGCTGGACGGGCTGAAGTCGCCGCTGGGGAACGTGGGCGTGCTGGCCGGCTTTGCCAAGCGCCACCTCCCCGGCCAGCACCTGGCACAGGTGCCGGTGCAGCACTCCGAGCTGGGCGACCTGGCGCGTCTGCTGGAAGAGCTGATCCGCACGTTCGGCCAGTCCGTGGAAGGCCTGCTCATGCGGCACCGAGAGGCGGTGCTGGAGCAGCAGTACGTGCAGGCGCGCATCGCGGACGCGGCGACGGACCTCTTCGTGATGTCCGCCGTGGTGGCCCGCCTCGACTCCTGGATCAGCGACGACGGCTCTCCGGCCCAACGGGAGCGCGATCTCCAGACCGGCCGGTACTTCTGCCACCTCGCCGCGCGGCGGGTCCGCAGCAACCTGCATGACGTCGGCGACAACCTGGACGCGGAGACAACGGCGTTGGCGGACCTGCTGACGCGGGATTAGCTTTACAAGTACTCGACGCGACGACCTCGTGTTGTCCTGGCTCTCAAATCAGCCAAACGAACGATTCCTTCGTAGGGGCAGCTGCCGTGACCGCCGTGATTGCCCTGGCCGGGGCTTTCTCCCGGCGCTGGCAGAGCGGTACCCACCAATTGGGAAGGTACGGCTTTGCTCGCGCACGCACCGTTCTTGTTTGCAGGGCAATCAGGGCGGATGCCCCTACCAGGCAACGGCCTTGAGCTCGCCTACAGTTCGTTGTCACACCCGATCCAGGCCGTGCCTCGCACGGAAGAGGCCTCCGAACGCAGCGCAGCGTCGTACCCACAGGAGAACCGGCGGCGGTCGTCGTATGTGCCTCTGGTGCTGTAGATTGCGGCGCCGGGAGGTGCGGAGTGGGCCGGAACCGAGTTGCGATCGCCATGGTGACCCTGCTGCTGGCGGCGTCCGCCGTGGCGGCGGAGAACTGGCCCGGGTTCCGCGGGCCGCGCGGGGACGGGTCCAGCCAGGAGAAGGCGCTGCCGCTCCGGTGGAGCGCCACCGAGAACGTGGCCTGGAAGGTGCCGATCCCGGGGCGCGGCCACTCGTCGCCGGTGGTGTGGGGCGACCGGGTCTTTGTCGTCTCCGCGTTGAAGGAGACTCAAGAGCGCATCCTGCTCTGCCTGGACCGGAAGTCCGGCAAGACGCTCTGGCAGCGGGTCGCGCTCAAGTCGCCGATGGAGGAGATCCACCCGCTCAACACCCACGCCTCCAGCACCCCGCTGACGGATGGCGAGCGCGTGTACGTCAGCTTCCTGGACCGCGACAAGATGTTCATCGCGGCCTTCGACTTCCAGGGCAAGCCGCTCTGGGATGCGCGCCCGGGCGCCTTCTCCAGCAAGCACGGCTACTGCAGCAGCCCGATCCTCTACAAAGACACCGTGATCGTGAACGGGGACCACGACGGCGACGGCTACATCGTGGCGCTCAACCGGAAGACCGGCGCCATCAAGTGGAAGATCTCCCGCCCCAACAACACGCGCAGCTACTGCACGCCGATCATCCGGCAGGTCGACGGCGAGCCGCACCTCATGCTCACCGGCAGCAAGTGCGTGGCCAGTTACAACCCGGAGAACGGCGCGCTGCAGTGGATGATGGACGGCCCCACGGAGCAGTTCGTGGCGGCGCCGGTGTACGACGGCAAGCTTCTGTTCATCACCTCGGGTTACCCGGAGCTCCACATCCTGGCGATCCGGCCCGGCGGTAAGGGGAAGGTGGCGGAGGAGCAGGTGGCGTGGCGCACCCGACGCGGCGCCAGCTACGTCCCCTCGCCGGTGCTGTCCGGTCCCTACTTTCTGAACGTTTCCGACGGCGGCTTCCTGGGCTGCTGGATGGCGAACTCCGGCGAGCAGCTCTGGAACGAGCGGACGGTGGGCCACACCACCGCCTCGCCGGTGGTGATCGGGGACCTGGTGTATGTGCAGGCGGATCGCGGCGTCACCACGATCGCTCGCGCCGGGAAGACGTTCGAGAAGCTGGCCGAGAACGACATCGGAGAGGAGACGTTTGCGTCGCCGGCGGTGAGCCAGGGTCAGCTCTTCATTCGCGGCGCGGCGCACCTGTTCGCCATCGGCAAGGCGAACTGAGCTAGCTCCATGAGCCTTTGGCCACTCCAATGCCCGACGCGACCCTACGCCTACCTACAACCTCTGCCGTGAAAGAACTGCCGCAGCCGTACCTCCGCTACCGGCGGATGCGCGAGGAAGCGCCGGTCCACCTGGATACGGTGAACAACCGGCTCGTGTTGTTCCGCTACGCCGAGGTCTCGGCGGCGATGCGGCACCCGCAGCTTTCCGCCCGGGCCGTGCTGGGCGCCGCGATGAACATGCCGAAGCCGCTCCAGCCGATGCTGCGGCCGGCCACGCGCATCCTCTCCCGGGTTATGTTATTCACCGATCCGCCGGAGCACGCTCGGCTGCGGGCGCTTGCGAACCGCGCCTTTACTCCGCGGACCGTGGAAGGGCTGCGGAGCCGGATCCAGGAGATCGCGGACGACCTCCTGGACCGCCTGCGAGGCTCCGGCCCGGTAGATCTCATCGGCGCCTACGCGAACTGGCTGCCGATCGTGGTAATCGCGGAGCTGCTGGGCGCGCCCACCTCCGACCGGCGCCGGATCAAGGTGTGGTCGGACGATTGGGCGCTGCTGATCTCTGCCAGCACCCGGCCGCAGTGGGAGGTCGCG
>JAJFMS010000661.1 GCA_020696885.1 Armatimonadota bacterium
GGCATCGATCTTCCCGGTCTGGATGATCGCCATTACGAGGGCGGAGCCTTCCGCCACGAGGACCGCGTAGCCCAGCCGCTCCGCCTCGTCCTGCAGCTCCTGGATGGTGCAGAGGCCGCACCGCTTGCAGAGCAGCCCGAAATCGTCGAACGGCGCCGGGCACTTGTCCTCGACCCGCAGGCACTTCGGCAGCATGAGGAGGCGCCGCTCGAACGGAACGGTGGCGAGCTGCTCCCGCCAGGTCTCGTTGCTCAGCAGCACGCCCACGTAGTCCCGGTAGGCGGGGGCCATGCCGTTGGCCTCGATCAGGCCGTCCGCGTGGACCTTCAGCTCCTCCATGGAGAGCGGCGGCACCAGGCGCACCGTCTCGAGGTAGCGTACCACCAGCTCTTTGCACCGCTCGCGCTCGCCGCGGGTCTGCGGGATATTGGCCTGAGGCTGCCGCTCCCGCGTCGGCGGAACGATCCTCGGAAGCTCGATCATGGGGAGCTGCATGGGTTGTTGGCTCTGGAGTATCGGAGTAGTGGAGTGATGGAGTGTTGGAGTAATGGGAGTGGTGCCCTTACGGGCGATTTGCACTGCTCCGCTACTCCACACCCTGCCGAATGAGTACGCACCCGCGTGGCCTGGAACGCAACCTACGACCTACGTATAGGCGCCGAAGCCGAAGAACCAGTGTTTTTTCGCGAACCGGTAGGCCCAGTTGTCTTCCGGCACCTCGTTGCCCGGGTTGTGCTGGCTGGTGCGGGGCTCCAGCGCTTCCATCTCCGCCAGCGCCAGCCCGCGCTGGGTGGTGTCCCGGGCGCCGTGGCGCTCCACCAGCTCCTTCACCAGATCCGGCCGCTCCAGCACGATGCAGCCCCGGGTCGCTTTGGCGGCGGTCTGGCGGAAATCCTTCAGGAACTCGGATTGGGTCATCACCTGGTAGAGACCGCCCTCGTTCCGCACCGACTCCTTGGCGAACTGGATGATCGGGCACGGCTCGATGTCGCCGTACGGGCTGATGTGGTGGCTCACGCCGGTGGCCATCGGGCAGAGCGCCTCGCCTTTGTCGTCCCAGTAGGCGTCCACGATGGCGATCGGCAGCTTGGAGCGCATCGCCACCACGAACTTGCGGATGTTGAGCACCTGTTCCGGCGTCAGCGCGAGCTGCGGGTTGGGGACCGGTCCCACCACGCGGTAGGTGTGGAACCAGGCATAGTGGACGCCCATCGTGATGAGCTTCTTCAACCACTCCTCGCTCACCAGCTCGTAGTTGGTCTGGCAGACGCTGGTGGCCACCCCGGTGATTAGCCGGTTGCGGCGGCATGCCTCGATTCCGGCCAGGGACTTGTTCAGCACGTTCAGCCGGCCGCGGCGCTCGTCCGAGACGATCTCGCTGCCCTCGATGCTGATGAGCGGCGTGGCGTTGCCCAGCCGGCGCAGCTCCTTCGCCACGTCGTCCGTGATGAGCTGGCCGTTGGTACAGATCTGGAAGTAGCAGTCCGGGTGGGCAGCCAGGATGTCCATCAACTGCGGGTGCAGGAACGGCTCGCCGCCGAGGAGCCCGAAGAAGCTGTTGCCGTGGGCCTTGGCCTCGTTGATGATCCGGTTCATATCCTCCAGGCTCAACAGCTTCTGGGGCGCGGCCACGTCTACCCAGCAGCCCTGGCACCGGAGCTGACAGCTATTGATGATGGAGATGAACAGGAACGGCGGGAAGTGGACCCCCTTCTTGAGGCGCTGCTTGAACTTCTCCACGGACCGCATACCCTTGTAGCCCATGTTGTAGCTGAACTTCCAGAGCAGGCGCGGGTCCGGCTCCGTCATCATGCGGCGGGCGAATTGAACCATCATCAGGCGCCGGTCTCCTTCTGGGCGCTGAGCGCCGCTTCGGCACGGGACCTCGCGAGCTCCGCCTTTTCCCGGATCTGGTCCGGGGAGGGCAGAGAAGCGATCACTTCGGGTGGGATGTCGAGCTGCTGGGTGAGTTTCACCAGGCAGCGCTGGCGCTCTTTCAGCGCCCGTTCTTCGTCGCGTTCCTTGGAGAACCGGGATTTCGCCCGCTCGCTCCGGTCTCGCAGCGCCTGGTAGATGTCTCCGCCCAGCAGCGCGGAAATATCTACTTTCATTGCCTCGCGGCGGAGGTCCTCCGGGTCGATCTCGTCGCCGTTGATCGGGCCGGACTTGTACTTGGGGAAAAGGATGGCCACTTCCGGGCAGACGCGGGAGCAGGCCGGGCAATCCGTCTTACAGTTGTTCTGGTTGCGGACCTGGATCTTCTTGTCCTCGGAGACGCCGTAGACGTCGAAGAGGCAGAAGCTGAGGCACTGCATGCAGTTGGTGCAGCGGGAGTAGTCGATCACCGGGAACCACGGCTTCCAGCCGCCCGGCTGCGGCACCGGGGTCTCGCCGCGCACCGCTTCCACGGTGGCCACCACGCCCTGGGCGTCGAGGCCGTCCACGTTCCGGAAGTGCACGGTCACCGCGCCGGCCTCGTCCGTGGCGGTTTCCGGGCGCTCCTCGGTGAACCGGCCGAGCACGGCCAGCGACCCTCGCTCCGGCGCGCTGAGGCTACCCTCGCCGCGGGAGGACGAGACGGCGTAGCCTTTCTCGAGCAGCGTGCGCAGGATGGCGGCGCGGTCCGCGTCTGGGAGCGGCTCGCTGCCAACGCCTTCGTAGAGCACGACGCGGAGGGTGGGATCGGAAAGGGAGATCATCGGGTTACCGGTTCCGCCAGCAGGGCGTTGACCACGTTCTCGGCTGGCTCCACCCGCATGTTCAGCACCTCCACGCGCTCGTCCGACAGCGGCGTCTCGGCGGCGTTGAACAGCCACTTCACGGCCCGCGGGTAACAGGCGGCGATCCGGACGTCGCCTTCCGCGGCCAGCTCTTTCAGGCGAGGGTCCTTCCGGGCGGACATTTCACACAGGTCCGGCACCGCATCGAATGAGACGCCGGACGCGGCAAGCCGCTCCAGGACTTCGTGTTTGACGTCCTTAGGGACCACCTGGGCGTAAGCACAGTGACAGTAGAGAATACGCATTCGCGTCTTCGAGGAAATGGGGAAATGGTGGCTACGCCACGAAATGGGGAAATGGAGAATCCGAAGAACGCTAGGTGAGTTCATCGGCAAGGTATTCAACACGATCTTCCTTCACCTGACCGAGCCACCTTCGCCGCTCACCAATCATGGCATTGATCCAGCGTCGAATACGCTCGATCTGCAGGTCAAGCCGGTCCGCATCCTCCTGGGAGATGAGTCGCCTGGCGCGAGCTCGCTTCAGCCAGTAGCGCGTCTCCTTGGCCGAACCTCGCGCAATGTAGAAGAAGTTTAGCGTCTCTTTGTGGTGGCAGCGGCCATCCCCTTCGACGAGGTTGGCTCCGATGGAGTCGCAAGCACGCACGAGCTGCCTGCCTACCGTGTCTCGTGGCAGCGAACCCCAGCCAGCAACAACCTCCCAGACCTGGTCACTGACCTGTTCCAACTGTTTGAAGACTTCAAAATCCTCAATCGACTGCCAGGAACCGTTATCCGTCATCCGCTCATCCACGCGCGGGTAGGACGCCGCTGCCGAGAGCCCCGCATTTTCCCGTTTCCCGCGGAGCGCATTTCCCCATTACCTCAACTGCGCCGTTACGCTGTCGTCAGGCGGTAGGTCGGCACCGGCTTGCCGGGCCGGAAGTGCTCTACATGCTCCACCGTTACGCGCGGTCCGCCGTGCTGCTCCGCCGCGG
>JAJFMS010000662.1 GCA_020696885.1 Armatimonadota bacterium
GAGACCGGGATGATCAACGTGGTGGTGCATCGGGACCTGCACGAAAAGAACCGCGAGGTCTACCGCGGGCACGCATTGCTGGTGGTCCGCGGGCTTCTGGACCGCCGCGAGCGCCAGATCAATGTGGTAGCGGAGGAGGCGTGGCCGCTGCAGAACGAGCTGCCGGATCCGGTGAAAAGCGCCGCCGCCCGCCGCGTGCACCAGGCGCTTTCCGGCTTCCAGACGCCAAAACCGCACAACTTCAGATAGCACTTCCCGGTACCAGGGAGCCGTGCTGCTCAACCCTCGAAGGTCTCGCCAAGCATTGCCCTCCCATCGATCCACGGGCACTCTCCAACGAAGTTAACAAAGCTAGGGAGGGGTGGCCGAAGGCCGGGGTAGAGGCCCTCTGATCACTAACCACCAGCCACCAGCCACCAGCCACTAACCACTCTGAAGGATTACTGCTTGTTAAAGTGAACTAGAGAACTCGTTCGCCAGGTCCTTGGCCGAGAGGCGGGAGACCAACGCGTGCCATCCGCGAGTGCATCCTTCTTCAACCGCAGCCCGGCGGGAAAGCCGGGCCGAACCCTCTCGCTCGCGGCGGCGTTCAGTGAGGTAGGAGAAGACTTTGCCAAGAACGCTACATCCGCTACTACCGAAACCCCGACGGATCTCGGCCGACCTCTGGCTGTACCTTTTAGACTCCACGGGGGCGTTCATGATCACCGTGGTGTTTGGCGTGCTCTGCGTGGTAAGCAGCGCGTTTCTGCGGGGGGCGAACCCGGCGACAGATTGGCATCTGCTGTGGGCCAGGCAGGAGGCTCCGGGCCGGATTACCCACGTCCGCGCGACGCAGTATACGGAACTTGAGCACCGGGTTCACGACCAGCGCGTCTACCAGTACCGGTACGAGTTCCGCCTCCCCGACGGAACGACCCGGCAGGGGGTGGGCTACTCAACCGGGCGGATCCTGGCGCCGGACCCTCTCCCGCCCGGAGGACACCCGGTAATGGTGGATTACCATCCGCAGCTCGTGCAGGCCAACCGCCTCCGGCAAGGGCGTGCCAGCCCACTCACCTTCTATTGGGCTATGCTGCTTTTCCCGATCATCGGGCTCGCGGGTGGCGTGGCTGGGGTGCGGAGCGCCGTCCGGAAGGCCCAACTGCTCCAGAACGGAGAGTTGGCTAATGGCCGCGTGACCCACGTCTATCTGCGCCGCCGGCCCAATGACTCGGAGAGCTCCCCGGAAATGACCCCGCTGGCCGAGGCCGTGGAGCTCACCCCCACAGGGGATAGCACCCGCTGCAAATTCGACTTCATCACGCCTGGGAACACCAGGGCCGAGGGGAGCGGCACCGTGCGCTTCGTTTCCGAGTTATTCGAGCAGCCCGAGGTAACGGTGCTCTACAGCCCGAGCTGCCCGCAGAAGGCGCTGCTGCTGGACGAGATCGGCGTCTATCCAGACGCTCGCGGAGACTGGGAAGCCGGCGGGAAGTCGCCTTCCCGGATGCTGGTGGCGCTCGCGGCGATCAGCCTCATCCTGGGGCCTGCCCTGGCGTGGCTCAACAGCCAGCAGCCGGTCGGTCTCCAATGAGACGAGGAACGCTTCAAGAGCAGGGAAGAGCAGCGCTCGTCGTTCTGGGGCTCCTGCTCTCGGGAGGCTGCCGCACCGCGCCGGGGCGACCAGGCGCCCCGGCCCGCCCACCGTTTCCACTCCCTTCGCTGCTTCCAGATCCACTCGCGGCGATCCCGAATCCGCGCACTGCTGCGGAGAAGATCGTTAACGGAGCCAAGGACGAGGCCCGGCGCGGGGTGACTTACGACGCTGCCTACGTGCAGTTGCACTATCCGGGAGGAGACGTCCCGGCGGACCGGGGCGCCTGCACGGACGTGGTAGTCCGGTCCCTGCGTGACGCAGGTTACGACCTGCAGGAGCTGATTCACCAGGACATGCGCCGTCACTTCCGCCTGTATCCCCGCAAGTACGGACTGAGCCGGCCGGACCGGAACATCGACCATCGCCGCACCCCGAACCAGATGGTCTTCTTTCGGCGGCACGGGGTAGAGCTGCCCCTGGCCACCACCGGGGCCGCCGCAGCGAGCTGGAAACCGGGTGACATTGTTTACTGCCGGCTCTCCAACGGCCTGGGGCACTGCGGCGTGATCTCGAACGAGCGGGGTCCCAGCGGCCTGCCGTTGGTGATCCACAACATGAATGTCACTCGCCAGGAAGACCGCCTGGGAGAGTGGGAGCTCACCGGCCATTTCCGCTCTCCGGCCGAACGCGGTTGACCCGCGACCTGGCCCCGCTACCCATGGCACCGGCCGTAGGTGCTGCGGGCACCGGGACACCGCGACAACCGCCTGATCCGGTGCGTTAATACTGTAACGGATGCTCTGAACGGACGAGCAGAGGCAACATGCTGCCGTCCTTGCACTTTACGAATAGGGAAACGTCGACGCTCATGATCGCTGAACACCTCGACATGGAAGCCCTGGAGGCAGGCCTGGACCACATCCGGCAGTCGCCGCAGGACGAAGGCTCGATCCAACTGATCGTGCGCCGGCCGGAGCGAGAGCAGCGAGAGCTGTTGGCCGAGGGGGAGCTGGACCCGGAGGAGGGCCTGGTGGGCGACAATTGGAGAGCCCGCGGCAGCGGAGCCACGGCGGACGGCTCCCCGCACCTCGGGATGCAGCTCACGCTGATGAACGCCCGGACCGCCGCGCTCGTCGCCCAGGACGCGGACCGCTGGGCGCTGGCGGGTGACCAGATCTTCGTGGACCTGGACCTCAGCCACGATAATCTCCCAGCCGGCACCCGCCTGGCGATCGGCTCCGCGGTCATCGAGGTGAGCGCCGAGCCCCACACCGGCTGCAAGAAGTTCGTCGCCCGCTTCGGCCTGGAGGCGATGAAGTTCGTCAACTCCCCCATGGGCCGCCAGCTCCGCCTGCGCGGGATGAACACCCAGGTAGTCCAGGCCGGTACGGTCCGAGTAGGGGACACGGTAAGGAAGCTGTAGGTGTTGGGTATTGGGTGGTTGAGGTTGTGGTGTGGCACCTGGCGCAGTGTTCTTGCAGGAGCCGTGGGGGCGAAGCAGTTGCCCTCGGCCCAACACCCAACACCGCTACTCGACCCGCGTTCCATAAACATCGTAGCGGCCGTCGCGGTCCGAGACCCAGGTGAGGGTGCCGTCCGGCTTCCAGGCGGGGGAGTAGTCGTAGCCCGGGCTGCGGCTTACGTTGCGCGGCTGGGAGCCGTCGGCGTTGCAGACGTAGACCTCCAGGTTCTCGTCCCGGAGCGTAACGAACGCGATCCGCTTCCCGTCCGGTGACCACGCCGGGCAGGTGTCCATTGCCGGATGCTCGGTGAGCCGCTTCAACCCACTCCCGTCCGCGGCGATCGTGTACAGGTCGAAGTTCCCATCCGGGTTCGCGTTGAACAGGATGCGCGTGCCATCCGGCGACCACCGGGGGTATTGCTTCAGGGAGGGCTCGGAGGTCAACCGCTTCAGTTGCTGGCCGTCCGGGTCCGCTGTGTAGATCTCCTGCGTCTTGTCTCGGGTGGTGGTGAAGAGCAGGCGGCTCCCATCCGGTGAGAGCGAGGGGAAGTTCTCGAAGCTCTTGCCGCCCACCACCGCCGACCGCGCCGAGCCGTCCGCCGCCATCCGGTGGATATCCAGCTCTCCATCCGTGCCGGACTGCGTCACGTGCACGAAGTAGAGAGTCTTTCCAT
>JAJFMS010000663.1 GCA_020696885.1 Armatimonadota bacterium
GCTACGCGGTGGCGGTGGCGCCCGAGTACCGAGGCCCCAAGGTCCGCGCCAAGCACGGCAACCACAACACTTCCACCGACGTAACCGGCTCCACTCCGGAGTACTTCCAGATCCGGAACATGAGCATCAGCCAGGGCCGGCTCTACACCCGCTCGGAGGTGGAGCAGCGGGCGCGAGTGGCCGTGCTCGGGCACGAGGTCTGGAACGACCTGTTCGGAAACAACCCTGCGGTGGGGAAAACGGTCCGGCTGAACGGCCAGACCTTCCAGGTAGTAGGCGTCCTGAAGAAGCAGGGCGCGATGCCGTACGGGAACAAGGACGACGAGATCTCCATCCCGATCTCCACCGCGATGCGCCGGCTCTTCGGCGCGGAGCGGGACCAGATCCGCGGTCTCAACGTCCAGGCCGTCTCGCAGGACAAGATGGTGGAGCTGGAAGAGGAGCTGTACAGCATCATCGGCCAGTCTCACAAGCTGAAGCCGGGCGAGCCGCCGGACATCAAGGTCCACAACCAGGCGGACGTGATGGAGAGCGCGGACCAGCAGAGCGGCTTCCTCACCATGCTCCTGGCGGGGATCGCGCTGGTGTCGCTGGTGGTGGGCGGGATCGGCATCATGAACATCATGCTGGTCTCCGTCACGGAGCGGACCCGGGAGATCGGCATCCGCAAGGCGATCGGCGCCAAGCGCAAGCACATCCTGTACCAGTTCCTGATCGAGTCCGTCGCGCTGAGCCTGGGAGGCGGGCTCGCCGGAGTGGCCATCGGCGTGGGGATCTCCATGTGGGCCGCGCTGCCGCCGGACCAGGGCGGGCTCGGCTTCCCGATGCTCCTCACGCTGCCGCCGATCGTGGTGTCGTTCTGCTTCTCCGGGCTGGTGGGGATCTTCTTCGGCATCTATCCCGCGTTCAAGGCCTCCGCGCTCGACCCGATCCAGGCCCTTCGCTACGAGTAGGCGCCTGGGCGGGGTGATGGAGTAGTGGAGTATGGGAGTAATGGGGAGCGGTGCGGCCGTGCGGCCGCGTTCCCTACCACTCCACCACTCCACCCCCGACTTCCCTCTGGTTCTGGCTTTCCTTGCCCCCGCGGGCAATAGGTGGTACGATTCACCGTGGAGCCGGGATGGAGTTCGCCGGGGAGCCGGAGCCAATGGGTCGAGCTATTGCAATCGCTTTTCTAGGGGTGGTGCTCAGCATCGCTTTCGTGCTGCTGCAGCTCTCGACGCGTCGGTCCGCTGCGGCGCCCGCGCCGGTTCGCCGCCAGCCGATGTTCGAGACCCGGGACGACGGCTCCGTCTACGCCGTCAGTCTCCAGCTCACGCAGTTCGAGAAGCGGCTGATGGAGGAAGAAGAGCGCTCCCGCAAGCTGCTGGACGAGCTGGAAGGGATGCGCAAGGAGCGGGATGACCTCGGGAAGGAAGTTCAAGGGCTTCAGGAAGAGGTCCGCCGCTTGCGCCGCCAGGTCACCGAGTCGCGGGAGGCGCCCGCCCCGGCCCCCACACCCGCCAATGCTCCTGCCAATGCTCCTGCCACACCCGTGATCCCTCCCACCGGCACCACGCCGGCCGGCCCAGGTACTCCGGTGCCCCCCGGCGGATAACCGGCCAGCCCTGGCCAGCGCTACCTACTGCTGGCCCACACAACCGAACGCCCCGCTCTGTTGGCTCCCCTACGGACGACCTCCGGCCAGTTGCAACTGGCCGGGGCTCCGTGTTATACTCCAGTCGCAAGGAACCCGGGTACGGGTGCCTTCTCCTCTTTGTTCGTAGGCTGTCGGAGAGTGGGTGAGAACCCACTCTTTCGCGCTTGTATTGGGCCAAGAGTGACGGAGGCCCTGCGGCGAGGTTCCGGCCGAAGCAAATAGAGGGGCGCCCACGATATGAACGGCGAATTCATCGACGCATTGCGGCAGATCGAGAAGGAGAAGGACATCCCCTTCGACCAGCTCGTCGTGACCATTGAGTCAGCTCTGGGTTCTGCTTATCGGCGCGCCTTCGCCAACGATGCGGAAGTCAAGCTCCGCATGGACTCCAAGGGCCGCGGGCTGCGGCCGGTGCTCCAGAAGGTCGTGGTCGAGAAGCTCGAGAACCCGCACCGGGAGCTGACCCTGGCGGACGCCCAGCGACGGAACCCGCTCGCGAAGATCGGGGACATCCTGGACGTGGACATGCCGGCGGACGGCTTCGGCCGCATCGCCGCGCAGACCGCGAAGCAGGTGGTGGTGCAGCGGATCCGCGAGGCGGAGCGGGAGAAGGTTTACGATGAGTTCGCTCACCGCGTAGGTGAAGTGATCACCGGGATCGTGCAGCGGAAAGAGCAGCGGAACGCGTTCGTGCTGCTCGGCAAGGTGGAGGCGCTGCTGCCTTACAGCGAGCAGGTGCCCGGCGAGCCGTACCGCTTCAACGATCGCGTGAAGATCTACCTCCTTGAGGTGAAGAAGACCACCAAGGGCCCGCAGGTGATCGTCTCCCGGTCGCACCCGTCGCTGATCCGGCGGCTGTTCGAGCTGGAAGTGCCGGAGATCGAGGACGGCACGGTCGTCATCCGCAGCGTGGCCCGCGAGCCGGGCGCGCGCTCCAAGATCGCCGTCTCGTCTTCGGATGAGAAGGTGGATCCGGTGGGCGCCTGTGTGGGGCACCGCGGCAGCCGGGTGCAGGCGGTGGTGAACGAGCTCTACGGCGAGAAGATCGATATCATCCGGTGGCACGAGGCTCCCTCGGACTTCATCCGGGAGGCGCTGAGCCCGGCCAAGCCGCTGTCGGTAACCGTTAACGAAGAGGCGAAGAGCGCCTACGTGGTGGTGCCCGACACGCAGCTTTCGCTGGCCATCGGCAAGGAAGGTCAGAACGTGCGGCTGGCGGCGCGGCTCACCGGCTGGCGCATCGACATCCGCAGTGAGGCGCAGGACCGCGACCGGCGGCTGCAGGAGCAGGGCGCCCAGGGCTAGGGCGAGGTTAGAGGACTGGCGGTGAAATGCAGCGAAGTCCTCAGCGAAGTTGCGTGGGATGTCGCGCAGTTAAGGGTAAGAGGGAGCTGGTCCGGGTGGTGCACACCCCCGACGAACGGTTCGTCTTGGACCCGAAGGGAAAGCTGGCGGGGCGGGGCGCCTACGTGTGCCCCGATCTCACCTGTCTGGCGAACGCGGTAAAGCGGAAGAGCTTTGATCGGGCGTTTCGACAACCGCTCCCCCGGGAGGCGGTAGTGGCGCTCGAAGCCGGTATCCAGGAGTATTTGCGCGCTCAAGCGGGCGTAGTGGAAGGGGGACGGGGCGATGAAGGATAGACGGCCGTGCACCGGATAGTTGGTCCTTCCTCGTGTCTCTCTACTTCCTTTCGGAAGGGTGGCAGGCTTCGACGGAGGCTGACGATGGAATAGCTGAAACGTAACTCGTGTCGCATTTCTCCTCAGTCCCGCTTCCCCCGCCTCCTTTCCGGTGTCCGCTCCGGAGCGCCCAGTTTCGATAATCTGGGTAGTCCAGAGATAGGAGCACTGTGAGCCTGAAGACCCCTAGTACGCCGTCCCCCAGTGGTGGTGGCGACGACAAATTGATCGAGATCAACGGACCCCTGACCGTCACCGAGTTGGCGGACAAGCTGGGTATCCGGCCCCAGGACGTGCAGCGCGAGCTGATGAACCTGGGAATTCTCGCGAACCTGACCGCTTCCGTAACGGTGGAGAACGCCGCCAAAGTCGCCGAGAAGCGAGGCTTCCTCGC
>JAJFMS010000664.1 GCA_020696885.1 Armatimonadota bacterium
CGGGGCCGCGCTCGTGGTGTCGGAGGCTGCCAGGAACACCATCGGGCCAACCTGCACGACCATCGGCCGCACCAGCGCGGAAGCTAGGGCCGCGATCAGCAGCAGGGGTGCGACCAGCAGCAGGTAGAGTGGCCGCACCTTAGCCGGCCGGCGTTCCCTGACCGTTTCCTCCGCAACGATGGGCATAACTCGCTTCACTCCTCCTCGGTTGCCGTGGAAACGGGCAAGAGGCCGCGAACGCGGTGCTTCGCCCACGCCCCGAGACGCCTACACGCTTTCACCTACTCTTTCTTCCGGTAGCCACGGAACCAGGCTATCGCAACCAGTCGCTGCGGTACGGCCACGCCGGCTCCCCAGCCGTCACCCGTCACCTGGTACTGGCGTCCCCTGGCTCCCTGGACGAGTTGACCCTTCGAAAGCCAGGCCGTGTGGAAGCCGTTCGGCATGCCGGGGTTCAGCTCCGCTGCAGAGATCACCATGACGGGTCCGAAGCGCAATTCCAGTGGCGCAACGAAGGTCGAGACCACCAGGCCCACCACCAGCAGGGGCGGGATCAGCAGCAAGAGCAGCGCCTTCGAGGAGCGCCGGCGCGTGCGCGGCTCGGCCGCGGTTTCTTCCGTGAGAACAGGCATCACCCTTAGGACGGAGCACGTGGGAGATTGGGTTCATCCCGGTTTGCCGCGCTGGCGAAGGGCTGGAGGCGCCGCTCGCCGAAGTGCTGTTGCGGTGCTCTGGTTTGCTGAAAGTTGCTGTCATCCATGCCGCTGTTTTCGATGGTCTCGCTGATGCGGAACGCTTTGGCCGGGGGTTATGGCCTGGGCTACTTCGAGGCGTGGGACAGCTACTCCCTGGAAGCGGTGTGCGAGGCGGCGGAGGCGGAGCAATCTCCGGTGATCCTGGGGTTCGGCGGGATGATGGCGGACCGGAGCTGGCTGGATGACGGCGGCGTGGAGCTGCTCGGCGCGCTGGGGCGCGTGCGGGCCGAGCGGACCACCGTGCCGGTGTCCCTGCTCCTGAACGAGGCGCAGACCGTGACCCAGGTCTACCGGGGCCTGGGTGCCGGCTTCAATGCCGTGATGCTGGACACGTCCGCCTGGGGCTGGGACGAGGCAGTAGCCGCCGTAAGCGAGGTCAGCCATGCGGCCCACGGGCGCGGTGCCGCAGTGGAGGCGGAGCTCGGGCGGCTGCCGGATGCCACCGCGGCCGGCATCGACCGTACCGGCGCCGCGCTGACGGACCCCGACCAGGCCGCCGCATTCGTGGCGGCGACCGGCGTGGACTGCCTGGCGGTCTCCATCGGGAACGTCCACCTGCTCACCGCCCACGAGGCGGAGGTGGACCTGGAGCGGCTGGAGGCGATCCATCGCGCGGTGCCGGTGCCGCTGGTGATCCACGGCGGCACCAGCTTCCCGGCCGGCGCCGTGGCCGGGGCCGTGGCTCGTGGCGCCGGCAAATTCAACGTGGGGACGATTCTCAAGCGGCGCTTCCTGGAGGGGATGGAAGCGGCCCGGCAGGGCTGGGTGCCGCCGGTGGACGTGCACACCGTGCTGGGCTCCCACCGGGACGGCGACCTCCTGCTGGCGGGGAAGGCGGCGATGAAGGAGCAGGTGCGGCAGCTCATGCGGCTCTACGGCAGCAGCGGCCGGGCGGGAGACGAGGAATGATAACGGACGCGCCGGAAGCGCTCGGGTTGTACCGGGAGATGCTCCTGATCCGACGGTTCGAGGAGCGGTGCAACGCGCTGTTCCTCCAGGGGAAGATCCCCTCCACGCTGCACCTCTACATCGGGCAAGAGGCGGTGGCCGTGGGCGTCTGCGCGGCGCTGCGGCCGGACGACTACCTCACCAGCACGCACCGCCCGCACGGCCACGCGCTGGCGAAGGGCGTGAGCGCCGGCTCGATCATGGCCGAGCTGTACGCCAAGGTCACTGGCTGCTGCAAGGGGAAGGGCGGTTCCATGCACGTGGGCGATATGGCGGTCGGGATGCCGCCCGCCATCGCCATCGTGGGGGGTGGCGCGCCGATTGCCGCCGGGATGGCGCTCTCCGCGAAGATGCGCGGCTCCGGGCAGGTGGTCGCCAGCTTCTTCGGGGACGGCGGCGCCAACGAGGGGGCGGTCCACGAGGCGATGAACATGGCCGCCGTCTGGAAGCTGCCGGTGCTCTTCGTCTGCGAGAATAACCTCTACGGCGCTTCGACCCCGGCCGGGCAGGCTACCTCCGTAGAGCACGTGGCGGACCGCGCTGCCGCCTACGGCATGCCCGGGATCATCGTGGACGGGAACGACGTCCTGGCGGTACGGGAGGTCACGCGGGAAGCGGTCCGCCGGGCGCGGGCCGGCGAGGGGCCGTCGCTCATCGAGTGCAAGACCTATCGACTCTGCGGCCATTCTCGCAGCGACGCCTGCAACTACCGCACCCGCGACGAAGAAGCGGCGTGGCGAGAACGGGACCCGCTCACCGTGCTGGCCCGGCACCTGATGCGCTCGGCCGGCGTGATCGGCGAGGCGCTGAAGCAGGTGGAGCGGGAGGTGGTGGCCGAGATTGACGCCGCGGTTGACTTCGCAGAGGAGAGCCCGTATCCGGTGGCCGAGGACGCGCTGCTGCACGTGTATTGGGAGGGCAACTGACGTGCCGCAGATGACCATTGCCGAAGCCCTGCGCGAGGGAATCCGCGAGGAGATGCGCCGCGACCCCACGGTCTTCTGCCTGGGCGAAGACATCGGCGTGCCCGGCGGCTTCGGCGGGGCGTTCACCGTGACCCTGGGCCTCTCCGAGGAGTTTGGGCACGAGCGGATCCTGGACACGCCAATCTCGGAGATCGGCATCGCGGGCGTGGCCATCGGCGCCGCGATGACCGGGATGCGGCCGATCGCAGACGTGCAGTATGGCGACTTCCTGTTCTGCATGATGGACCAGCTCGCCAACCAGGCCGCCAAGATGACCTACATGTCCGGCGGCACGGTGAAGGTGCCGATGGTGATGCGCGCGCCGGTGGGCTCCACCCGCCGCGGCTCCCAACATGCGCAGAGCCTGGAAGCGTTCTTCACGCACATCCCGGGTCTCAAGGTGCTGGCGCCCTCCACCGCCTACGACGCAAAGGGCCTCCTGAAGAGCGCCGTGCGCGACGACAACCCGGTGCTGATCTTCGAGCACAAGCTGCTCTACGGCAGCAAAGGCGGCCGCTCCGAACAGGGCGCGCTGAGCCCGGTGGGAGAGGTGCCCGAGGGCGACTACGTGGTGCCGATCGGCAAGGGCGCGATCCGCCGGGAGGGGAAGGACGTCACGATCGTGGGGAAGCTGCTCACCGTCTACCGTGCCCTGGAGGCGGCCGAGCGGCTGGCGACCGAAGGCATTGACGCCGAGGTGATCGATCCCCGCACGCTCATCCCGCTGGACAGGGAGCTCATCCTCGCGTCGGTGCGGAAGACCGGGCGGCTGGTGGTGGTGGAAGAGGACAACCGGAGCCACGGCTGGGGCGCGGAGATCGCGGCGATGGTGGCCGAAGAAGCATTCTACTACCTGGACGCGCCGGTGAAGCGGGTGTCCGCACCGGACGTGCCGCCGCCGTTCGCGCCGGTGATGGAGGCGGCTTACGTGCCTTCGGTAGAGCGGGTAGTCGCCGCGGTGCGCTCGCTGTTTGAGTAACCGGAGGAAGCGATGGCCACCGAAGTGCTGGTGCCGCCCCTGGGCACGACGGTCGACACGCTC
>JAJFMS010000665.1 GCA_020696885.1 Armatimonadota bacterium
CTGCGCTTCAGCAACGGCCAGGTGTTCCAGGTGCAGTTGCTGGGGACGGAGTCCGAGCACGCTGCCACCTGGCTCTGGGGCTGGGCGAATCGGAGTATCGATAACCCCGAAACACTCACGGCGGCGGAGGCGCTTCGGACCTACGGCGCCCAGCAGGGGGTGGCCGAGTTGGTGGAGGCGGAGCTCTCGCTGGATCGCGTTAACGGGCACCTTCTCTCCATGATCGCCGCGGGGCTCTGCCGGGGCGACGCTTACTATCGGGCGCCGTATGAAGGAGGTGCGGCCTTCCTCCTGTTGGAAGGACCGCACCTGCGCGAGCTGGCCGGCGACTCGCCGGTGCACCTGAACCAGGTATTCATGCAGTTGATCTCGGCGATGGACTGCGGCCACCGGCCCGCCTTCGAAGCCTACGTCCGCTACAAGGGCTACGACTTCCACGAGACGTCCCGGTCGATCCGGGCTCGCTCGCCGGACGGCGAGCCGCTCACCGCCACCTTCGATGAGCAGGGCCGCCTGACGGAGCTGCAGTTCGGGGTGACCGCCGTCCCGGAGCCGAAGGTGCCGGAGCGGCCGTGGTGGAAGCTGGGGAAGTAGGGGGGCTGTGGTTAGTGGTTAGTGGTTAGTGGTTAGTGGTTAGTGGTTAGTGGTTAGTGGTTAGTGGTTAGTGGTTAGTGGTTAGTGGTTAGTGGTTAGTAGGATCCTGGCCCTACGAGGATTCCGGAGCCGGCGGTGCCGGCAATAACGCGCCCGAGCTTTCGCGGCTCTGATCAGCGACCGGCTGGCGCCTGCACGGGCCAGGGGAGCACTCCGCACCGCGCGGCCCAGGCGTCGTAGAGTGCTTCCAGCTCGCGGACCAGTGCGGGCTGCTGGGCGGCCAGGTTGTTCATCTCGGTGCGGTCTGCGCTGAGATCGTACAGCTCCCAGCCCTGGGAGACGCGGGGGTTGTACTTCGACACCAGCTTCCAGTTGCCCCGCCGGACGGCACGGTTCCCCTCGTGCTCCCAGTACAGCACCCGCGGTCCCAGCGAGTTGCCGCGGAACGCGGGCAGCAGGCTCTTCCCTTCCATCGGGGTGATCGGCTGGCCCTCAAACGCGGCCGGGTACTGCGCTCCCGCCGCGGCGACAACGGTGGACATGAGGTCGACTAGGTGGCCCGGCTCATCCGTGAGCAGGCCCTGGCGGCTGCCGCGCAGGGTGGTGGTCTGGGCCCCGGGAGGGGCGGCGAGCGCGGAGGCGCCGCGCGCGATCCCCGCCGGCCAGTGGGCGATCAGCGGGGTGGAGATGCCGCCTTCATGCACCCAGTGCTTGTACAGCCGGAACGGCGTGTTGCTGGCGTTGGCCCAGGGAAGGCCGTAGCTGCAGTAGGTATCTTCCGGTCCCGGGGAGATGAGCCGGTCGTTGCCCTTCCGTACCGGGCGACCGTCTCGCGTAGCGTCCGGGATGTGGGCGCCGGCCCAGCGCGGGCCGACTTCTTCCGCACAGCCGCCGTTATCGGCCAGGAAGAGCACCAGTGTGTTATCCAGCTCGCCGGACTTCCGGAGCGCCTCCATGATCCGCCCGATGCCGCGGTCCATCCGGTCGACCTGTGCGGCGTAGACCGCCATCCGGCGCGCCTGCCACTCCTTGTTCATCTCGGAGCGCCACTCCGGCACCAGCGGGTCACGCGGCGTGAGCGGCCACTTCGGATCCACGATCCCCAGCTCCACCTGGCGCTTGCGGCGCTGCTCGCGGAGCGCGTCCCAGCCCTGGTCGTAGACGCCGCGGTACCGCTCCACGTCGCTCTCGCGGGCGTGCAGCGGCCAGTGCGGGGCGGTGTAGGCCACGTACATGAAGAACGGGTCCGTCTTCGGCGCGTACTCCTTCACCCAGGACTCAGCGTGCTCGCTGACCTCGTCCGTGTAGTAGAAGTCTCCGGTCGCGCGGATCGGCGTGTTGCCGTCCGTCAGCGACACCGGAGCGAAGTAGCTGCCCGCTCCGTGAATGGTGCCGTAGTACCGCTCGAATCCACGCTGAACGGGCCAGTTCGCCTTGGAATCGTTCAGCGGCGTCACGTGCCACTTCCCGGTCATCAGGGTGTGGTAGCCGGAGCTCTTCAACACCTCCGCCAGGGTAACGGAGCTCCGGTTCAGGTCGCCGCGATAGCCCGGGGCCGGTTTCGGAGTATCCACCATGTGTCCCACGCCGGCCTGGTGTGGATACAGGCCGGTGAGTAGGGAAGCGCGAGTAGGGCAGCAGCGAGCGGCGTTGTAGAACTGGGTGAACCGGAGGCCGCCGCTGGCCAGGCGGTCCAGGTTTGGGGTGCGGATCTCACCGCCGTAGCAGCCCAGGTCCGAGTATCCCATGTCGTCCGCCATGATCACGACGATGTTCGGGCGAGACGGCGGGGCGGCGGCACGCGCGGCACGGCTGGCGGCGGTCCAGCCGGCGAGGGTTAGAGCGAAGGCGGCAAGGCAGGCGCGGCGGCGCATGGATCGGGGTTCCTTGGATCTCGGCAGCAGGCGGTGGCCGGTCACGCGGCAGCACCGGGTATCGGTTCGGCCGCGTCCCACCCGGGCACCTCCCCACGCCCGGCACTGGGGTGCGTTTTGCGATCCGGGCAACCCGGGATCGGCGTCGGGCGTAGGCTACCCGGGAGCGCGTAATGCGTGCTGCGTGCTGCGTAAAGGGCCTCGCACCACGGCGGTTCCATTACGCATTACGGATTACGAATTACGAGAGGCCTGCTGGCCGCTCAGTCGCAATCCGAGTAGCCGCCCAGTTTGCCGCAGCGGAGACAGCGGAAGACATAGGCGGTGGGAGAGCCCTCCCGGCTCATGGCGTTCAGGTAGTAGTCCCACTCCTCGCCCTCCAGGCCGCACTCTTCCTGCAGGGCGGCGAGCAGCTCCGGTCCGAAGGCAGCGATCTCCGCCTTCCCGGCTGAGCCAAGGTACGCCGCCGCATCCCAGCAGTGGGTCCACCACCGCTCCTGCTGCCAGGCGGAGAAACCGGGCGTGCGCCTGGCCACCTCCTGTACCACGACGTCCGACACCGGATCCCAATCGCCGTAGCCGCCGATGCCGGCGTCGTCCGTAAAGGTGGCGCCGAACCGAGCGTGCGCGGAGCCGTCCGCGATGCACCAGGGACAGAGGCTGTTGGAAAGCTCTTCCCGGGCATAGACCGGGCCCTGGTAGAGATAACCGCGCGCCTCCCCGCAGCACTTACAGGGAGCAGCGGCAGCGATGATGCTCCCGCTGGCCAGCGGATCGGGGTGGTATTTGAAGACCGGCTGTTCCATGGAGGGCTCTCCTAATACGCTGCTACGAGGAGACAGCGAGACCGGAAAGAGATCACCAGCAGCACCCTTGCGTTGTATGAAGGGATTCATCGCCACGTGTTTGACAATCCCACGCAGTGGTGAAATGTACTTCAGGCCGGCCGCCGGCCGCTTCAGGGCATGCCTGGCGGGCACTTCGGCATCAATCCGGCAAGCACCTGCTCTGATGGCTGGAAGCAGGTGCCTTTTACGGGAACGTTGAACTGCCGCTCAACGAATTGCAAGATCGAGTTGCAAGAAGGTAGTCGGGTAATGTCCTCAGGAACGATCGACGGATCCGCGCCAGCCGCGGTGGGACGGCGCGAGCGCAAGGCAGCGGAGACGCGGGATCGCATCTTTCAGGCCGCCATCGAGCTCTTCGCCTGCCGGGGGCTCTCCAATGTGACGGTAGAGCAGTTCGGGGCAGTGCAGGTGGAGCGCCTGGATGAGGCGAGGAGCCGGGGCGAGATCAGCGGTTCGCCGCGAGAGCAGATCCTCCAGATCCTACAACTGTTAGCCACTCACCCTGCACTTACCAGCGACCTGGCGCGCGCGATGCTGGTGGCGCACCTGCACCTGGGAACCGCCGCCCGGCAGCACGCCCCCAGCGTCTGGCAGGTGACCAAGGTGATTGCGGAGAGCATCCGCGCGGGTCAGGAGGACGGCACGTTCACCACCACCGCGGGTGCGGATGAGCTGGCCCTCTGGATCATGGGGCAGTTCTTCCTGGCGCAGTTGACCTGCTGCACCGGCTACGCGGACCTCCCGTTCCCGGACCTGACGCACCGGTACATTTCGCTGGCACTGGATGCCCTGTGCGCCGGGAGCTAGGATTTCGGTGTTCGGATTCCACTCACCACTCACCACTCACCACTCACCACTCACCACTCACCACTCACCACTCACCACTCACCACTCACCACTCACCACTCACCACTCACCACTC
>JAJFMS010000666.1 GCA_020696885.1 Armatimonadota bacterium
CGTAGTCGGCGTTTGCCAGGCGCCGCACGGGGGCGCGTTTGTGCTGCTGCGAGACAGCCTGGGCCGGAACCTGCCGATCTGGATCGACGAGAGCCAGGCGCTTTCGATCCACCTCGCCCTGGAGGGGAACTCACCCGCGCGGCCGATGACGCACGACCTGCTCAAGCTGCTGGTCGAGCGGCTGGGCGGCTCGGTGGAGTCGATCCTGGTGGACGACCTCTACAACAGCGTCTACTACGCCAAGATCGAGCTTCGCCAGGGAGAGCGATCCCAGCAGATCGACTGCCGCCCCAGCGACGCGATCGCGGTGGCCGTGCGCTACAAGGTGCCGATCTACGTGGCCGACCACGTGCTGGAAGAGGGCCAGGTCCCGATTACGGAAGAGTGAGCCGCCTCCAGCTCTACCTGCGAACGGCCGCACCGGTGCTACCGGTGCGGCCGTTCCGCGTACCGGCGTCCACCGCCGAAGGTACGTGCAGAGGGAGGTCCTCCAGATGGAAGACCTCCCTACCATGCCGGACGCCGCAGCGAGGGCGAACAGCAGCAGCATGTGGATCATTCCGTTGAACGCCATACCGCCTACCACGCCTACCAGCCACAACACCAGCAGAACCGCCATGATAGTCCAGAGCATCGCTTACTCCCTTCGTAACATTTGTTAATGGCGCCTCGCGCCTGGTCCGGCTTTACCCGGCGCAAAACGCGCCCCAAACGTACGGTCGAGCAGGCAATCAGGCTTGCTCGGAGGGAGGCGTGCTGCTATCATCAACTGCGGCATCGGCCGTCTCTTTCGGCCCGCCGCGGGTGGTATGGACTCCGTTTACTCCCCCTTCGATTTCGATGACCACGCGGTATCCGGCGGCGGCTCGGCGGCGGCGCTCAGCATCACGCTGCTGACGCGGCACCTCTCCGCGGTGCTCCGCTGCGACGATATCCTGCAGGATGTCTGGGTGCGCGGCGAGATCTCGAACTTCACACGCGCCGGCTCCGGCCATCTCTACTTTTCGCTGAAGGATGAGGGGGCCTCCGCCGGGTGCGTGATGTGGCGCAGCGCTGCTGCCCGGCTCGGGTTCTCCCCAACTTCCGGAATGGAAGTGATCGCGCATGGGCAGATCGACGTCTATCCCCAGCGCGGGCAATACCAGCTCGTCATCGACGCGCTCATCCCGGACGGCGCCGGCGCGCGGCAACTGGCGTTAGAGCAGTCCCGCGCCCGCCTGCTGCGCGACGGGCTGCTCGACCCGGAGCGAAAGCGCCCGATTCCCGTGTTCCCGGAGCGGGTGGCGGTGGTGACCTCCCTCCACGGCGCGGCGGTGCAAGACATCTGTGTGATCCTCCGCTCCCGCGCGCATCCTCCGGACATCGTGCTCGTGCCGGCACAGGTGCAGGGCGACCTGGCGGAGGCGAGCCTCCTGACGGCGCTGGCGCTGGCGAACGAACGCTCCGGCGCGGACCTGATCATCGTGGGGCGGGGCGGCGGCTCCGTGGAAGACCTCTGGTGTTTCAACAGCGAGCGGGTGGCCCGCGCCATCGCCGCTTCCCGGCTGCCGGTGATTGCGGCGATCGGACACGAGACGGACTTCACCCTGGCGGACCTGGCGGCGGACCACCGCGCCCCCACACCCACCGCGGCGGCGGAGTTGATCGCGGCGCAGCGCGACGAGCAGATCGCACGGCTGATCGACGGGGAGCGGCGAGCCCGCGCCGCCCTGGCGACCCGCGTGGAGTATTCCCGGCTGCGGTGGGACGGTGTACGCCGGCGGGCGCCGCTGGCGCGGCCCGTAGAGCTGATCGAGCGGCAGCGCCAGCGTCTCGATGACCTGCAGGCCCGCCTGGACCGGGCTCGCGAGGTGAGCCTGCAGCGTTGGCAGCACCGGCTGGCGCTGGCGGCCGGAAAGCTGCAGGGGCTCAGCCCGCTCTCTACGCTAGCTCGCGGTTACACGCTGGCGACGCGGCTGCCGGAGGACACACCCCTCACCAGCGTCGGCCAGGTCAAGGCAGGGGACGAAGTAAGGATGCGCCTGGTGGATGGGAGCATCGACGTCCGGGTGGAAAGCGTTCGGACGGGAGAACAGGAAGAGGCAACCGATGAGTGAGCGCTATACGGATTTGAGCTTCGAGCAGGCGGTAAGCCGCCTCGAGGAGATCGTCTCGGCAATGGAAGCCGGGAATCTGCCGCTCGACGATTGCCTGCGGCAGTTCGAGGACGCGGTGAGCCTCTCCCGCCACTGCGCGGCGAAGCTGGATGCGGCCGAGCAGAAGATCACCGTGCTGTCCACGGACGGGGCTTCCGCCTCAGCCGACGAACTGCCCTGGGTGGACCCGCCTCGCCTTAGCGGCGTGGCGCACACACGCACACCAAATCCCGGCGGCGGGATCCAGACCGGCTTTGACTGGGATTCCTGAACTCAGGAACATACGGCCCCAGGAACCGTTACGACGCGGTCAGGATGCCTGTGCCGCGTGCTTGACCGGTGAGCGCTCGATGATGAGCACCCGGTCCAGCCCGGTGATCTGGAGCGACTGCAGCACGGCGGGTTGGTCCGTCACCACCGTTACGGCATCGCTTGAGCCGCCGAGCTGCTTCCGCGTGGCGACAAGGATCCCCAGGCCGCTGCTGTCGATGAACGAGACCTTCCGCAGGTCGAAGATGACGGCGGCCGGCCGAAGTCGCACGATCTCGGAGGCCGCAGCACGCAACGCATGGACGGTGCCGAGGTCGATCTCGCCCTCGGCGGCCACCACGGGAGTTCCGTCCCACTCTTCCGTCCAGACTTTCAGGTCACCTTGGCGCATGCAGTGGCCCCCCGCCCCCCGGACCACCCCTCACGGGGTTATGAACACCTACGCGATTGTTCCCATTCTTACGGCAAGGCTAAACACATAGCAAGCAGGTGGATGCACAAATGGCCGACAGACGCTGTCTAAGCGCCCGCTAAAACCACGCTCCACGCCTGGCAAGGGCCTTTCCCGCGGATTCCGGTATTGTCCTGCTAAGTATTACGCTCCTGGAAGGGTAATCATCAGCACCTACCCTGCGACCGGACTACCGACCGCTCCGCGCACGCTTGGATCGAGCCCGCACACCGCCTTACTTCCCGCTCCATCACGCCTACGGGTTGCGATTTTGGGTTTCCTAAACTTTGCATGGAATTGGCTCTACTCCTCCGGGGGGTTATAATCCGGTTAGATGGATTGAATCAGTCCCGAGGAGGACGACATGCGGCGCGAGCCCGCGTTAAGCGCCAATATCGAAGAGTATCTGGAGTGGATCTACCGCCTGTCCAAAGAACAGGACGAAGTCACCACGACGGATCTCGCCAAGAGCGTCAAGGTTTCGCCTGCGTCGGTGACCGGCATGCTCAAGCGGCTCCAGGAGCGGGGACTGATCCTCCACGAGAAGTATCACGGAATCTCGCTCACCGACGAAGGCCGTAAGAGCGCCCTGGCCACCATCCGGCGGCACGGACTGCTGGAGCGGCTGCTCGTGGACGTGCTGGGTCTCCCCTGGCATGAGGTGGACGAGCTGGCGGGACGCCTCGAGCACCACATCACGCCCGAGGTGGAAGACCGGCTCCGGCGCTTCCTGGGGAATCCGCAGACCTGTCCGCACGGCCAGCCGATCGACTGGGTGGAAGAGGAATCCAACGTCCGCCTCGGCACCCTCCAGGAGGGGGACGTGGTGGCCGTCGCCCGCATCGGTGATGAGAGCGCAGACTTCCTGGAGTACGTGGCGGAGCTGGGCATGAAGCCCGGCGCGCTGGTTGAAGTAACCGGACGCAGCCCGTTCAACGGTCCCTTGCTGGTACGCGTCGCCGAACGCGAGTTCGCCCTCGGCGACGAGGTCTGCTCCAAGATCTGGGTGGTCCCCCCGCGCGAAAGGGCGGAGGCCGTGGCCTGAGGTCTGGCGTGGCCGCAGTTGCCCGTGAAACACCCCGGCAAAGTCAGCCGAGGGCAGGCGCGAAAAGGATATGGGGCACGAGGACTTCTGGCCTCGCAGGGACGATGGGCAACCCCGGGCTCGGAGTGGCGTTCCGCGCGCTAGGGGATGTTTCGCAGTTGGCACGTACGCCGGGGCCGGACTGGTCCCGGTTCAACATGGCCGCCTCGCGGTGAGAAGCGCTGAACCTGAGGCAATCTCATACCCCCACACGGCGCGTACAC
>JAJFMS010000014.1 GCA_020696885.1 Armatimonadota bacterium
CTTCTCCTAAGGAGAAATAGATGGCTGACGTTAGCAGCTTTGAAGCGATTAGGATCGGGATCGCTTCGCCGGATGAGATCCGCGACTGGTCTTACGGCGAGGTCAAGAAGCCCGAGACGATCAATTACCGCACCTTCAAGCCGGAGCGAGACGGCCTGTTCTGCGAGCGGATCTTCGGACCGGTCAAGGACTGGGAGTGCCACTGCGGCCGCTACAAGAAGGTCAAGTTCAAGGGCATCATCTGCGACCGCTGCGGCGTCGAGGTGACGCGCAGCAAGGTCCGCCGCGAGCGCATGGGCCACATCGAGCTGGCCGCGCCCGTTTGCCACATCTGGTACCTCAAGGGCGTACCGAGCCCGCTGGCGCTGATCCTGGACATCAGCCCGCGCCCGTTGGAGAAGGTCCTCTACTTTGCCAGCTACGTGATCACTCACGTGGACCGGCGCAAGGTGAACGAGAACCTGGAAGAGGCCCGCTTCGCCGTGGAGCGCGAGATCGAGCAGATCGAGCGTGAGACCAAGGAGCTGATCGAGGGCCTCGACGACGAGTACGCGCGCCGACTGGACGACGAGATCGAGCTGTTCGCCAACCCGCCGGAGCCGGAAGAGGTGGACGAAGAGCTCGAGGACGATCTCGAAGAGCCGGAAGGCCCGCGCGAGCCCCCCACCCCGGAAGAGGTGGAGGCCGAGCGCAAGCGGCTGGCCGCCAAGTTCGAGACCGAGAAGAAGCAGGTCCGCGAGCGCGAGGAGCGCAACCTCCGCGATCGCGTCCAGGAAGTCCACGACGCGGTGAAGCTGCTGGAGAGCGTGGAGAAGCGCCAGCTCATCCCGGAAGAGCAGTACCGCAGCCTGGAGAAGCTGATCGAGATCCTCGGTCGCCGCCTCGAGAAGAACACCAACGAGTGGGTCCGCGCCGGCCTCGGCGCCGCCGCGATCAAGGAGCTGCTCGAGGAGATCGACCTGGACAAGCTCGCCCGCGAGCTGCGCCAGGAGATCTCGCAGACCCAGGGTCCGCGGCGCCTGCGCGCCATCAAGCGGCTCGAGATCTGCGAGGCGTTCATCAAGAGCAAGGCGCGGCCGGACTGGATGATCATGGACGTGGTCCCGGTCATCCCGCCGGAGCTCCGCCCGATG
Organism: Armatimonadota bacterium; assembly: GCA_020696885.1. The sequence continues at coordinate 1,134 of JAJFMS010000014.1, forward strand.
GTCCAGCTCGACGGCGGCCGCTTTGCGACCTCCGACCTGAACGACCTCTACCGGCGCATCATCAACCGGAACAACCGGTTGAAGAAGATCGTGGAGATCCGCGCCCCGGAAAGCATCGTCAACCACGAGAAGCGGCTCCTGCAGGAAGCGGTGGACGCGCTCATCGACAACGGTCGCCGCACGCGGCCGGTCGTGGGCAGCAACAACCGCCCGCTGCGGTCCCTCTCGGACATGCTCAAGGGTAAGGAAGGCCGGTTCCGAAAGAACCTGCTGGGCAAGCGCGTCGACTACTCCGGCCGCTCCGTCATCGTCGTGGGTCCGCACCTCAAGCTGCACCAGTGCGGTCTCCCGCGCGAGATGGCGCTGGAGCTATTCAAGCCGTTCGTCATGAAGATGCTGGTCGAGACTCAGGTCACCAGCAACATCAAGACGGCCAAGCGGATGATCGACCGCATGAACCCGCTCGTGTGGGACGCGCTGGAGCGCGTGATCGCCGAGCACCCGGTCATGCTGAACCGCGCGCCCACGCTGCACCGCCTCGGCATCCAGGCCTTCGAGCCGGTGCTGGTGGATGGTAAAGCGATCCAGGTTCACCCGCTCGTCTGCCACGCGTTCAACGCGGACTTCGACGGGGACCAGATGGCCGTGCACGTGCCGCTCTCCGAGACGGCGCAGGCCGAAGCGCGGATCCTGATGCTGTCCACGCAGAACCTGTTCTCGCCGGCGCACGGAGGCCCGATCGTCGCGCCGATCCAGGACATCGTTCTGGGTATGTACTACCTCACCGAGTCCCGCGACTCGGCGAAGGGCGCGCACACCACGTTCGCTAGCGTCGAGGACGCGATGCACGCCCACGCGTCGCAGGACGTCCACCTCCTGGCGCCGGTCACGGTGCGGGTCGACTACCAGGACGACGACGGTGAGAGCTACCACAAGCTGATCGAGACCACGATCGGCCGCCTCTACCTGAACGAGGTGCTGCCGCCCCGCATGCGGTACCGTCCGAACTACATCGGCAAGACGATGCTCAAGGCAGACGTCTCGCGGATGATCTCGGACTGCTACAGCAAGTACGGCTCGCAGCGGACCATCGAGCTGCTGGATCAGGTGAAGAACCTGGGCTTCCGGTACTCGAGCGTCTCCGGGGTGACCGTGTCGATGACTGACATGGCGGTTCCGGCCAAGCGCCTCGAGATCATCGCTCACACGGAGCGGGAAGTGTCTCGTGCGAACGGCCACTTCCGCCGCGGTCTCCTGACAGCGGAAGAGCGGCGCCAGCGCGTGCTCGATCACTGGACCCGCGCCGCAAGCGACGTCGGGGACGCCGTGATGGAGTCGCTGGACCGGTACAACCCGCTGTTCATGATGGCCCACTCCGGCGCTCGTGGATCCAAGCGACAGATCTCGCAGCTCTCCGGGATGCGCGGTCTCATGTCCGACCCGTTCGGCCGCCTCATCGAGGACCTGCCGATCAAGTCGAACTTCCACGAAGGTCTCTCCGTACTGGAGTTCTTCGTGTCCACCCACGGCGCCCGAAAGGGTCTCGCGGACACGGCCCTCCGAACGGCGGACGCCGGCTACCTGACCCGCCGTCTCGTGGACGTGGCGCAGGACGTCATCGTCCGCGACATCGACTGCGGCACGACGAACGGCATCTACGTTGGTGAGATCCGGGAAGGCCGGGAGCTCGTCGAGAAGCTGGCGGACCGCATCCGCGGCCGGCATGCGCTCGAGGAGATCGTGGATCCGGAAACCGGCGAGGTGCACGCCACCGTCAACGAGGAGATCACGGACTCGGCCGCCGAGCGGATCGAGAAGGCGGGGATCAAGACGGTCGGTATCCGGTCGCCCTACACCTGCGAACTGCGCCAGGGGATCTGCGCCCGGTGCTACGGCCGAGACCTCGCCCGCGGTGGGCTGGTTGAAGTCGGCACTGCGGTGGGGATCATCGCGGCCCAGTCGATCGGTGAGCCGGGAACCCAGCTCACGATGCGCACCTTCCACACGGGTGGTGTCGCCGGTGAGTACCTGACCGGGGTGGCGGAAGTCAAAAAGAAGAAGCAGGAGACCCTGCGACTGATCCACCGCGACGTCGAGGAAGGCATCGTCGAGTTCGGCGAGGAGAGCGGCGAGCGCGAGCGCGTCAAGGCGATCCAGGCGGTTCTCAAGGTGCTGGAAGAGCAGGTGCGTGGTCTACTCCGCGTCGTGGAGCTCTTCGAGGCCCGAAAGCCGAAGGGCCAGGCGATCATCTCCGAAGTGGACGGTATCGTGATCGATATCGAAAGCAAGGGGATGCGCCAGGTGGTCATCCACACCGAGGAGAGCATCGAGGAGAGCAGCCGGATCGTGGGAGAGGCGTCGGCCGAGGACATCTTCGTGCCCGAAGCGCAGACGGTGCTTGCGAAGGCCGGTGAGAACATCACCGACAAGATCTTCAAGCAGATCCGCGACAACGGTTACCTCCACGTCAAGCTCCGCCGCAGCTACATGGTTCCCTACCGCGGGAACCTGGAAGTGGAGCAGGGCCAGCACATCCGCGCCGGCGACCGGCTGACGGAAGGCCCGCTGGATCCGCACAAGGTCCTGGACCTCCAGGGCGTGCGCGGGGTCCAGGAGTACCTGGTGCGCGAGATCCAGGCGGTCTACAAGAACCAGGGCGTGGACATCAACGACAAGCACGTGGAGATCATCGTCCGCCAGATGCTGAAGAAGCGGAAGATCGTCCACGCGGGCGATACGATGTTCCTCCCGGGCCAGGTGGTGGACAAGTTCGAGTTCGAGGATGAGAACCAGCGCGTCATCAACGCCAGCGGCACCGCCGCCACGGCGGAGTGGATGCTGCTGGGGATCACGGAAGCGTCCCTGCAGACGGACAGCTTCCTCTCCGCGGCCTCGTTCCAGAAGACCACCCGCGTCCTCACCGAAGCGGCGGTCCGCGGCAAGCGCGACCACCTGCAGGGGCTGAAGGAGAACGTCATCATCGGGCGGCTCATCCCGGCCGGCACCGGCCTGCCGCGGTACCGCAACCTGGACGTGGCGGTGCAGAACGACCAGGGCGAGTACGAGATCCTCAAGTCGATCCCGCGCCAGCTCTCGCTGAAGGACGTGGACGTCGAGCGCGGTGGCGCGGACGACCTCAGCGCCCTGGAGCTGCGGGCGCTGGCGAGCCCCGAGATCCTGCCGGCCGGTCTCCTAGACCAGCCGGAAGCGCTCGCCTCCGCGGGCTTCGGGATCACGGATGCCGAAGGCAACCCGGAGATCTCCGGCCTCGGCGGCGGGGAGTTCGACGAGGACGAGTAATCGTCCCCGCCGATTGGCAAGTAGCACAGCCCGGCCTCCAGAGGAGGCCGGGCTGTTTGCTTGTCAGAAGGGATCGGCTGCCCCCACCTGGGATTTTGAGTCATGTCCAACCAACCCGACGAGTACGACAGCCCCTGGAAAGAGGCGGTCGAGCGATACTTTCCGTCGTTCCTCGCGTTCTACTTCCCGTTGGCCTATCAGGGCATCGATTGGTCCCGCGGCTACGAGTTCCTCGACAAGGAGCTGCAACAAGTGGTCCGCGATGCAGAGCTCGGCACGCGCCTCGCCGACAAGCTGGTCAAGGTGTGGCGGAAGGACGGCGAGGAGACCTGGGTCCTGATCCACCTGGAGGTGCAGGGGCAGGTAGATCCGCACTTCGCCGAGCGGATGTTCGTCTATCACTACCGGATCTACGACCGCTACCGACGCCCGGTGGCGAGCTTTGCGCTTCTTGGCGACGAGCGACCGGGTTGGCGTCCCGCCCAGTTTGGTTACAATCTATGGGGATGCGAGATCGGATTGCGCTTCCCAGCGGTGAAGCTGCTCGATTTCGCACCCCGGATCGAGCAACTCGAGGAAGATTCGAACGTCTTCGCGGTGTTGACGGCCGCGCACCTCGAAGCGCAAGCAACCCGCTCGCAGCCGGACGACCGGTTCCGGTCCAGAATTCGGCTAGCCAAGTCGCTCTACCGCCGGGGCTTTACTCGCGACGATATTCTCGAGTTGGTCCGATTTCTGGACTGGATCATGCATCTGCCGGAAGATCTGAGCCGCAGCTTCGCCGTGGAGCTTCGGGAGTTCGAGAGAGAGGTCCAAATGCCTTACGTTTCCAGCCACGAGCGGTTAGCAAAAGAGGAGGGCCTCCAATACGGTCTCGAGCAAGGGCTGCAACAGGGTCTGCAGCGCGGCCTTGAGCAGGGCCTTGAGCGCGGCCTTGAGCAGGGGCTGCGGTTAGGAATTCTCGCCGAACTGCGGGCGTCGGTCATCGAGGTGCTCGCCGAACGCTTTCAAGCGACACCGGCGCGCCTTCGGGCGCACATCGAGGGCCTCTGCGACGAGGAGGCCTTGCGGCTCCTGCGGAAGCAGGCCCTCAATTGCGACAGCCTGACTTCTTTCGAGGACCAGGCGCTCGCGCGGGAAACGAGCGAGTAGGCGGTTCCTGGCCGCCGGGATTTACCACCAAGACACAAAGGCACTAAGAGAAGGTTTCTCCTTAGTGCCCTTATGTCTTGGTACTGACGACTCAGGACGAGCACGAATTCACCACGAAGGCACGAAGAGAAGGTCTCCCCTGTTCCCTCTCCTTGGTGTCTTCGTGTCTTTGTGGTGCCTCTACTGGGATCGTCTCTTATCGGGGTGCGAACTGGGCACCCCGGGCGTGTCCGCGATCACCAACACCGCTCGCCCGCCGGGAGGTCCCGTAGCGCTTACCATAATGCGGTTGCGCTTCCGCCGCATCAGCGACTCCACGTCGAGGGTCTGCGTCTGCCCATCCACGAAGGTGAGCGTCCTCGCGAGCTTCCCGTTCACCCGCACGACGATGCCTTCGATGCCCGGCGTGCCGTTCTGCACGGTGATGAACCGCTCCATCTGCGGCACATCGCGGTACTCCCGGCGCCACCGCGACTTCCCGCGCGGGATCTCGATCTCGGCGATCACCGGGTCGCAATCCACCACGTTGCCCGCGCAGTCCGTCACGCGTAGATCGACCCTGGCCTTGTAGCGCGCGTCCCTTCGCGTCGCCGTGACGATCACCGCGTTGCGCGTGCCGGGCTCGAATGAGACAGCTACGTCGATGTTCTGGGCCACCGTGACTTCCACGGAGGCGAGGCCGGACCCGGTATCCTGCAGCCGGATGTCGATCTCCGTGGGCGGTCCGCTGCGCGTGGCAGCGAGCAGGCAGCTCGGCGCCGTTGTGTCCCCGTACGGGTTGAACCGGTAGGCGCTGACCTGCTGTCCCACTGCGGTGGCATTGCCCACGAACAGGATCCCGCGGCCCGGGTAGAACGCCAGCCCCGCGGCCTCGCTCCCGTCGCCGGTGATGGAAGCTCCGACCGGGACCAAGCTCGCGGTGCTCACCGCCACGATCCTGTTGACGATCGTCTCCTTCTCGTCCAGCGGGTTGGGACCGAACGTTGCGGCGAGGTACTCGCCGCACGGGTGCACCTCCAGCCCGTTCACCGCGCCGGTCGCCCCGGTGGCGGCCACCACGGCGCCGGACAATCCCCCATCCGGCGACACGTCGAACCGCACCAGGTCTCCGTCCCACGTGCCGGCGAACAGCGCGGTGTCGTCCGGAGCCAGCGCGATCGCTCCGGAGCTGATCTCCTCCAGCGGCAGCGCGAACGGGGAGCCCGCCACGCCGGCGAGACTTCCGTCCGTTCCGATCTCGAAGACGGAGATGTCGTTGGTGCCGCCAAAGGTCGAGCCGTTGGCGACGAAGAGGTGACATCCCCCTTCACAAGCACGCATCCTGCGAGCCGTCGGGGTGGCGATCAGTCCCCCTCCGCCGGCATCGCCGCCGGTCTCCGTGATCCCCTGCAGCGCCAGGGAGCCATCCGTCTCCACGCGGAACCGACTGACGGAGTTCGGAGCCCAACCGTTGTTCACGTACAGGTAGTCGGATGCGCCGCCGTTCGGATGCGCTACGTAGGTCAGCCCTTGCGCGGCGCAGTTCTCATCATTGACGCCGAGCGAAGCTCGCTGGCGCGGCGAGAGGCCGCCGTCCGCGGCCACATCGAAGACGGCCACCTCGTCCTCGCACACCGCCACGTAGAGCCGAGTTCCCGTTGGGTTCGTGGCCATGCCGGTCGGCACAGAGGGCGGATCGACTGACGTGGGCAGCACCGGCGCCATTCCCCGGTAAGAGAGCGCGCCGGTCGTGGCCACATTCAGGACCGTGATGGAGCTGCTGTCCTGGTTGGAAACGAACAGCCGCTTCTGGTCCGGGCTCAGCAGCACGACGTTGGAGTTCGTGCCCGGACTGAACGAGAACGGCGATCCGGGGATGCGGGTGATCGGCAGCGGTGCGGCGGAAACCAGGGCCAGCGGCAACAGGCTGCAGAGCACCAGGCCCGTCGCGAGGCCCACCCGTGTAGAGAGACGCAGCACGAACCGCTCGTGCCAGCGGCCATTCATCGCGCTTATCATCGGTTGACTCCTTATGTCGACCCGGCTCACTGGGGATCTCGCTGCCGGTGACTGTCAGTAGAGCGCTGAAAACCGCCCAAGATCGCGGAGGTCAGTCCATTCGCAACGTTGTTCTCACCTCCACCGATCCAGGTGAACGGCTGGGCGGCACGGTTGTTTACGCCACCGCTCACTGATGAGCGATCGCCTTCCGCGAGGCTGCTGAAGCCGCCGCTCACGTGGGAGAAGTCCCCGCTCGCCGTGTTGAGGTAGCCTCCGGTGACAGAGGCGTTGGGGCGAAGGATAGCGTTGGAGTGACCGGCCACCAAACCGGCGGTGCTCGTGTAAGCGTGGCCAAGGCCGATCACTAGGTTATGGGAGCCCTTCTTACCCTCTCCCCGATCCACTTCGTCGTAGCCGATGATCAGGTTCCCGAGCCCCCGGTTGGTGTCCAGTGGGTCTACTCGCACGCCGTTCGTCTGCCCGGCACCACTGCGTATGTGCAGGTTGGCGCCAGTGATGTAGAGGTTGTTCCCCTGCCGGTAGAACGTCCGATCCGGGCCGGGTCCCCAGAGCAGCGCTTCGATGTCGCGAAGTCGGCGCACGACCGAAGGGGAGGCGGTAGAGCCTGCGGCGTTACTCGGAGCGCTAAACAAGGAGACGATGAGCGCGACGGCCAGCGCGGAGGCGACAGTGCGCCAGCGGCGCGCTTCCACGTCCACGCGAGTGAGCTTGCGCTCCAGCAGCGAGAGGCGCGCATCGGTTGCGACCAGTTCAGAGCTTTGGTTCTTCATGAGGTTCCTCTTCGCAGGATGATGGTGTGGTGGACGACGGTCACGGGGTGCGCGAGCGGATCACGTCGATGAGGGTCACGGTGTGTCCGGCCACACTGCCGCCCGCGGACCACTGGTAGGAGCGGTCGGAGAAGGTCTGGTAGCCGCCGCTCACCGTGGACGACTCCGCCATCGCCCAGTTGAAGCGCCCACCGGACACCGAAGCGATGAAGCCCTGTGCGATGTTCTCGCGGCCCCCGCTGATCGCGGAGTTCTCCCCCTGCGCTTCGTTGCTGGTGCCCCCGGTCACGGACGAGTAGTTGCCGGTGGACTTGTTGTAGGCCCCGCCGGAGACCGTGGAGCACGTGGCCGGCGCCTCGTTCCAGAACCCGCCGTTGATGGCTGCGGCCGTGCCGCTGACCTTGTTGCGCGAGCCCCCGCTGATATGGGTGGAGGTGCCGGACGCCTCCCCGTTATCACCGCCCCCGATGCTGGAGAAGCGTCCGGACGCGAGGTTGGTGAGGCCCCCGCTGATGGAAGCCTGAATTCCGGTCACCGTGTTGTCCGCACCGCCGCTGATGGCGCCGAACTCGGCACCCGGCTTCACCTGCCCGTGGTAGCCGCCGCTGACCGACGCATAGGGGGCCGCAATGGAACTGAAGCGCCCCACAACCAGTCCGCCGTAGCTGCTAAAGCTGTTCGCGGAGCCGATCATCACATTGTGGGAGCCAGTCCGTAGGTCTTCGTTTGGATTCCCCAGCTCTCCGTAGCCCACGATCAGGTTTCCGAGACCGTTCGCCGACTCCGTAGTACTCTGCCCATTGCGAAGGTGAAGGTTGGCCCCGGTCAGATACACCTCGCGGCCGTCGGCGGAGACCGAGAAGTGGCTGAGCAGCCCTTCCAGGTACCGGAGCCGGCGCACCACCGAAGGAGATGCGGTGGATCCGGCGGCCTGCCCGGGCGGCAGGGCCAGCGCGAACAGGGAGACCACCCCGAAGAGACAGGCGGCCCGGCGCCACCAACGCATCTGCCACTCGGTGCGGCGCTGGTCCTGTTTCAACTCGCCGATGCCGCGTTCGAGCGCCTCCAACCGCTCTGATAATCGATCCATGCTTGGGCTCCCTTCTCTTACAAACGTGTGGCAGGACTTCAGCCAGCCAAGCAGCAACTGTGGTTCTGGTTAGCAGCACTCCGTCCGCGGCGTCCGGGAATTGCAAAAGATGCAACAGCGACATCCAGCCAAAGCGGCGTTCTATGCCGCACTCGTGGCGGCGGCCCGAAAGCGGGGTGTCCGCCAGCGAGAGTTGGCCGCGCAGCTCCAGATCGACCCGTCCATCCTGTCCCGCCGGATCAAGGGTCAGGGGCCGCTGGACAGCGAGGCGCGGGTGCTCCAGGCGATCAGAGCGCTGGGGCTGGAGGCCTCGCAGGCCTCTCTGCGGCAGCTCTGGCGAGAAGCCCATTCGGCTATCTACGAGTGCGAGTCCCACGCTCCCGCAGCGGCGGCTCCGGAGGACAACGACGCACTCCGGCGAGAGTATCGCGAGCTCCTGGTGCAGGCGGAGAGCGGCGAGCGCCTGGCGCGGCTGGTGACGGTGTGCCTGGAGCTAAGCACGTCTTGCCATGCCCTGGGACACTGGCAGCGCGCCCTGGCGTACGCCCGGCAGGCATTCGAAGTAGCCCAGTGCGGTGACGACTGCCGGCTCCAACTGGTCTCGCGCCACGAGCTGGCCCTGGTAACCCGCCTGAGCGAGCTGGGCTCCGCGGATGCGGCGGTCTCCCAGTTTTCCGAGTTGATCCGCGTTTATCGCGAGGCGCTACCCCAGCGGCTCGTCGGTGAGGACGCGTTGGCCCGGGCGTACCGGGACGGCGCGCGGGCGGTGGCCCGGGAGCCCGAAGGTTGGGAAGTCGCCCAGAGGCTACTCGGCGAATCGCACCGCTGGGCCGCCGACGCTGGGGTGCCGGATCGCGGGCAGTCGTTCCACACGCGCCTGGACCGCTGTGCGCTGGCGGTGCTGCGCTCCGATCGAGAGTCGGCGGAGCGTGAGTTGGCCGCTGCCGACCGGCTCCGCGGCGCCGCCGCTCGGCAGCGCGAGACCTGGCTTAACCTTCGAACCGATGCAAAGCACGGCCTGGTGGGCGCGACGGTGAGCGGCCTCGCCGGGGACCGAGATGGATGCGTCGCAGCCGCCATCTACTGGGTGGAGCACTGGGAAGAGGCGGCGGGCATCCAGTCGCTGGAGACGGCTACCAGCGTCCTTGCCTGGGCGCACTCCAACTTCGAGAAGCCGCTGGCCCCGGCGGTCCTGCTTCGCTAATCCCCCGGCCCGCCCGGTCCTCGCCCATCGGAGATGTAGACGTGCCGTTTCCACATCCCTGCCTCCGACGGCTGGTCATTGGCTATCTTACGCTCGGCGTCGTCATGGGCGCTTTGACCGCCGGGTCGCAGGCACTTGGCGCACCTGCCCCCGCCGCCCCTTCGCTCACGATCGCCGAGATCACGCCCGTGCCGGTGGCTGAGAACCTCGTGACGAACGGCAGCTTCGAGACGCTGAGTGACATGGTCAAGGACTGGTTCCAGGCGTGGAGGTGGGAAGGTCTGGGCACTAGCTCTACGGTCGATCTGGACTACGACACGGTCCACTCCGGCCAGCTCTCACTGCGTATCGCCAACCGGACCCCTGACGCTACTCGCTTCACCATCGTCTACATCAAGGAGCGAGTCAAGCTGCAGGCCGGCAAGATCTACACCCTCAGCGCCTACGTGCGATCCGCCGCTCCTGCGGGGTGCTGGCTGGGCATCGGCGCCGGCAACCGCTTCCGCACGCACGTCCCTGCTACCGGGAGTGAATGGAGGCGAGTGTCGCAAACGTTCGCGCCGGAGCCAGAAGACCTGGAGACCACGCCTGTCATCGCCGTAGGTGGCGGCACCTCAGCCCTCTGGGTGGACGACGTGCGCCTGGAAGAGAGCACGGAGCCCGGCTTCAACGTACCCCAGGCCGCGATCCTGACGGTAGCGCCCGGAACCCCCACCGCCGCGTCCGACGAGCCTGGCACCTTCCGATCCGACTGGGAGCTCCACGTGCCGCCGAAGACGCAGAGCGTCCGGCTCTCCGCGTGCATCGATGGCAGCCCGATCGTCGTGCGGTCACTGGAGAGCGCGTCCGGGGTATATCGCGTGGTGCTCCGCGGCACCCGCACGCGCGCGGTGGGCGGCATGTCGCGGATCTCGGTGACCGCGACCGCGGGAGATGCGATCGCCGTGGGTGAGCAGCTCGTCCGCGAGGCGCCCCGGCACGAGGCGGAGCGCCGGCTGTCCCGCCTCCGCGAACGGATCGCCCGCCTCACCCAGACCCCTGCCGCCGCGCCCAGGCCGGCAGCCCAGACCGTGTCGGTTGCGGTGGTGCAGCGCTTTCTGCCGTTTGTGGCCGATGACCTCCAACACCAGGACTTCGATCGAGCGCGCGCCCAATTGGACCGCCTGGAGGAAATCGCCGACCGTGCCGAGGCGGCTGCTTGGCCGCGGCCGGCAAACACTGGCTCAGTCCTTCCAATGTCCAAAGCCGGGTCCCCCAAACCGGAGAGCCGGCCGTTCCGCATCGGTTACGGACACTTTGCGCAGGTGCGGGCGGACCTGGAGAAGCTGCCGGCCCTGGGCGCCAACCAGATCCAGGTAGAAGTAGGCCCCGCCGACCTGTTCCCCACCGCCAAAACGACCCATCTCCAGCCCATCGAGGACCTGAAAGCACTGCTGCGCCGGGCGGAGCGAGCCGGGGTGGCGGTGGACCTCCTGATTAGCCCCCACTACATGCCGGACTGGATGTTCGAGCAACATCCCGAGCTCCGGTGGCCGCGGGAAGGGTTCATCCAGTACTGCATCCACGCCCCGGCCGGCCGCGAGTTTCTTCGCCACTACCTTCAGGTCCTGCTGCCCCCGCTGCGGGGGCATCCCGCGCTGCGCAGCATCTGCCTCAGCAACGAGCCGATGAACGTGGAGGCTCCCTGCCGGCCAGCCACCGCGGCCTGGCACGCATGGCTGGCGAAGCGCCATGGCACCATTGCTGCCCTCAACCAGCGCTGGGGCTCCAGCTTTGACGCCTTCAGCGACGTCCTGCTCCCAAATCCGTACCCGATCGACCAGGCCCGTTTGCCTGCGCCGCAGTGGTCCGACTTCGTTCGCTTCAACGCGGAGCAGTTCACGGACTGGCATCGGATGCTGGCGCAGTCGGTGCATACACTGACGCCCGGCGTGCCGGTACATGCGAAGGTGATGGCGTGGAGCTTCCTGAACAGCTCCGAAGTCTACTTCGGAGTGGACCCCACGCTGATGGCAGAGGTCACTGATCTCTCCGGGCACGACGCCCACTGTATCTCGTCCACCACGGCCGAATGGGCCGCGGACTGGCAGCAATCGCTGATGGCCTGCGATTTGCAGCGCTCCCTGAAGAACGCGCCGGTGTTCGACAGCGAGTTCCACCTGCTCCCGGACCGCACTCTGGAAGCTGTCTCGCCGGCTCATCTCCGGTCCGCGCTCTGGCAAGCCGCCGTTCGGGGACAGGACGCCGCCACGATCTGGGCCTGGGAGCGAACCCGCGATCCCAAAAGCCCCTTCGCCGGCGGCATACTCCACCGCCCGGAGTTAGTGGAGGCAGTGGGTCAGACCAGCCAGCAGTTGGCAGCAGCAACGACGGCAGCCAGGCAGCTTCAGCAGGCACCGCCTCAGGTGCTGCTGCTCCACAGCACGTCCTCCCGCGTCTGGGAGGGTGACCGTACGGTAGACTGTGAGCGCGAGGCCTACACAGCGCTCTCATTTGCCGGCTATAAGGTCGGGTTCGTGACGGAAACCCAACTCGAGCGCGGCGTCCCGACGCCCCGGCTGCCGCTCCTGGTGCCGCACGTCGGCTACCTGTCCACGGCGGCGCTCGAGGCGCTCCGGCAGTACCGCGGCCCGATCATCGGGCTCGGCAACGCCTCACTGCTCCAGGACGATGAATATGGCCACCC
>JAJFMS010000667.1 GCA_020696885.1 Armatimonadota bacterium
CGATGTCCGCCACCTGCATTCCGGGCCGCAAACCGGCGCGCAGCAGCAGCGCTTCCGTGTCCGGGCCGTGGACGGAGTTCACTACCCGCAGGCGGTAAGCCCCCTCGTCTCCCCGCGCCAGTACGTATCGGTCGTCGCTGCTCATCGCTGTCTCCGGGTGCGGCGTGGAGGCCGGGTGAGTGGTGGAGTGGTGAGCCGAGCGTTGGCTCCTGGAATTCCCGGGAGTAACGGGGTAGCGGGGGATAGCGGAGTGTTGGAGTAGCAGGTGCCAACACTCCAGTTCTCCGCTACTCCATTTACTCCGTACTCGACTCGTTAGTGGTTCCGCGCCTACCGGTAAGACTACCCTACGGCATCACCAGCCGTCCCACTACCAGGGACTTCTGACTCTGCGTGTACTCGGTGGAGCCGTTGTCCGTGCTCCAGCAGTGGCCGAGCACCGTATCCGTCTGGCTATCCGCGAACACCGCCATCGTGCCTTCACCCACGCCGGTGTCTTCCACGGCGCCGTCCGGGCGGGTCACCCGGGTGTCGAGCTCATCGTGCGGGCTCTGGGTGGAGTCGATGACGGACACCGTGTAGGCCCGGACGCCAGCTTCCTCCCAGAGCAGCAGCGGGGTATCGGAGACCATCGCCATATGGCCGGTGCTGTTCGAGGCCACGGTCAGATTCTTGATCGCCACCAGGTCCCCGGGGGCGAAGTCGCTCACACGCGGCACCTGCACCGTGTACACGTGCTGGTGGGCCAGCTTGCTGGAGCACGTCTGGGAGCTCTTGAACCAGTCGTGGTAGGTCTTGGCGTACGGGCTCGTGGAGCCGATGCAGCGGAAGAAGTCCGAGTCCGTGCGCCCGTAGCTCTTCTGGATCAGGCGGGTGATGAACTGGGCGCACACCGTCTTGTTGGAAGGCGTCACGCCCACGGCTGGCCACACCACCTGGCTGGTGCCTTCGTAGTTGTTGTTCGCGGGGGTGATCCCGGCTACCAGCGCTTCGGCGTTGGTGAGGTGGAGGGGAACACCGTCCGCGCCGCTGCGCATGGCACCGGTGAGCAGGGCGGCAACGCCCAGAGCGGCCAGGACGCCGCGAACCAACTGCTTGACGGGGGTGGTGTGGCTCATCTCGATCTATCTCCTCCCGGCCGCCTCTGGGCGCCGGTGTGAAAGGGGGTGTTCGTTAGCTCGCCGAGCGCTTGCCGCGGCCGGCCAGCCAGAGTATGAGCGACATCCCGTCGTCGTCCTGTGACGCCGTTCACACGAATCGAGTTAAATCGGTACACCGAGTACCGCTTTATTCGATAGCCGCCGATCCGCGGGCGCCAGGAGAAGCGGAACGCGCCGCCGAAGTAACCGGCAACGCTCTTAAAGCCGATACTTGCCACCAGCCTAAAGAAATGACCAGACCGCTCACCATCGCTACTTACCTCTCCGGAGTGGGGCTCGTCGCGGCACTGGGTTCGCAGGCCGCCACCGCTCCGGCCAAGCCCGCGGCCGCGAAGCCGGCGGCAGGGAAAGTGCAAACCCGCGAGCTCCTGGCGGACGTGGTGACGCTCGAGCCTGCCCGGGTGGTGGTGAAGGAGATCGCGAGCGGGAAGCAGCTCACCTTCCCCGGCGCGAAATCGGAGCAGCTCTGGCGCTTCGGGGAGCCCGGCGCGGCGTGGGACGAATTCAAGCCCGGCGAGCGGGTGCTGCTGCGGACGGAGACGCCGCCGAAAGGTCCGGCCCGGGTCACCCAGCTCAGCGACGCGATCTCTGAGCAGGTGCGGTTGAAGCAGTCCTACCGCATGGTGAGCCAGGACCGGGATAACTACCGGTTCACGGTCGAGCCGCTCGATGCCGTCGGAGAGCCGGCCGGGCAGCCGCTAACGCTGGAGTACGGCCGGCCCACGTTCCTGGTGCTGCGGGAGAACCCGGAGTACGTGTTCCGGGTGGGGATGGGCGCCCTGCTCTGGGTCAACCTCGGCGTCGGGCCGGACGGAAAGACTCTCGTGGCGCGAGAGGTGCTAGACGAAGCCAGCCGCGTGCGGTTCGGGAAGCAGCAGCACCTGCGGATGCTCGCGCGGAAGACGCCGCCGGGACAGGCGGTGAGCTACGACCGGGACGTGCGCCCGATCCTGGAAGTGAACTGCCTGCCGTGCCACGGCAACGGGCGGGCGCAGAGCGGGTTCACCATTACGGACCTCCCACGCATGTTCGCGGGTGGGCCGCGCGGCAAGGGCGTGGTGCCCGGCAAGAGCGCCGAGAGCCTCCTCTACCTCACCATGACCGGCGAGCGCAACCCGCGCATGGCGCCGGACCGGGACGCGATCCCGGAGCAGCTCGACCTGATCAAGCGGTGGATCGATGCGGGCGCCGTCATCGACAAGGGCACCCCGTAGCCGGCCGCGACTCGAAGCCCAGAGGAACCATGCCTGATCGCCGCTCACTGCTTCGGGGCTGCGCCGCCGCTGCCCTGACCGGATGGAGCTCCACCATGCCCGATACCGCCGCTGCTGCCCCTCGTGTGCGCCGCCTGGTGCTGGTGGCGGGTCCGCCCAGCCATCCCACGCTGATGCACGAGTTCCATGCGGGCTGCCGGCTTCTCGCGCGCTGCCTGGAAGGCATGAAGGAGTTGCAGGTCTCCGTCCACCCCCACGGCTGGCCGCAGGATCCGGAGGCTTTCACCGGCGCGGATGCCGTGGTGCTCTACATGGACGGCGGCGCGAAGCACCCCGCGCTGCAGGGCGACCGTTTGCAGCTCCTCTCCGGGCTCGTCGCCCGGGGGGTGGGTCTCGGCTGCCTGCACTATGCCGTGGAGGTGCCCGCGGACGTCGCCGGCCGGCAGTGGAGCGATTGGATCGGCGGCCACTACGAGCACCTCTACTCCGTGAACCCGATGTGGGAGCCGGACTTCCAGTCGCTGCCGAAGCACGCGATCACTCGCGGCGTGAAGCCGTTCCGCATCACCGACGAGTGGTACTTCAACATGCGGTTCCGTCCCCAGATGAAAGGCATTACGCCCCTTCTGGTAGCCAGGCCCTCCGATGACGTGCGGGACGGACCCTACGTCTACCCCAAGGGACCTTACGACCACATCGTGGCCGCCCGCGGGCGCGAGGAGGTGCTGATGTGGTGTGTGGAGCGTCCGGATGGAGGCCGCGGTCTCGGCTTTACCGGCGGACACTCTCACCTGGCCTGGGGCAACGACCACTACCGCAAGCTGGTGCTCAACGCGCTGCTCTGGCTGGCGAAGGTCAAGGTTCCGAAGGATGGAGTCGCGTCTACGGTGAGCGTGGAGGAGCTGTATCAGCACCTGGACGACAAGCCCGGTCGCCCCAGCTCACCCGTTGCTCCCTGACCCCAGCACTCCGTTAATCCTCCGGTGCTGATCAGGGACAGGAGTAACCGTAGGAGTAAGCGTAAGAGTAGGAAAGCGTTGCTGCGCGGACCCGTGGTTCGCACTTCCGAAAGGGGGCCGTCGATGGAGAAGATCAAGAGAGAGCTCGAGTGCCCGGATTGCGCGCCGGATCCGGCGCGGCGGCGGCTGTTGACCGGCCTTGGAGTGGCGGCAGTGGCGGCGGCCGTCGGCGGCGTGGGGCGGGTGATGGCCGCCGACCCGCTGCCCAAGGGCACCAAGGTCGCGCCTGCGGAGACCACGGTGGCGCGGCTCTACCAGTCGCTCAAGCCGGAGCAGAAATCCAAGGCGGCGTTCCCGTTCACGGACCCGCG
>JAJFMS010000668.1 GCA_020696885.1 Armatimonadota bacterium
GAACTCACCCAGCCAAGGTAAGTCCCGAGCACCAGCGCCGATCCCACCAGATAGAGGATCCAGGTCAAGCGAGTCATCTACCTCCGCATGCGTTACTCCGAGCTTTCCGGAGCATTCGCCGTTTACATTACAAAGCCCTACCCCAACAGAGCCGGAACCCCGGGAGAGCAGCAAAGCGTTGAAGAAACCAGGGGCGCTGCGTTCGATTCTGCCGCTTAGAGACCACTTGCTTAAACGCCCGACGCACCTGGCGCGAAGTGCCGCACTATAATGCTGTCCGGGACCTCTCGTCCAATGCCGTGGAAGTCGGGTGGGAACTGTGCGAACGATTGCCGAGAATCTGAGAGACGTTTGGGAGCAGGTAGCCAGGGCCGCGGAATCCGCAGGCAGGCGCCCCGAATCGGTCCGCGTGGTGGCAGTCAGTAAGACCCAGCCGGTGGACGCGATCCGGGAAGCCGCGGCGGCGGGGGCGCGGGAGATCGGCGAGAACTACGTGCAGGAAGCGGAGGCGAAGCTCTCGCTGCTGCCGGAGGAGCCGCCGTTGATCCGGCACTTCATCGGGCACCTGCAAAAAAACAAGGCGGGGAAAGCCGCAGCGCTGTTCGACATGGTCCAGACCGTGGACACCGTGGAGCTGGCGCAGGCCCTGGGGCGACGTGCCGCAGGGCTGGCCAAGACCCTGGATGTATTGATCGAGGTGAATGCCTCCGGGGAGGCGAGCAAGTTCGGAGTGGCTCCCGAACGAGCGGTCGACCTGGCGGCGGAGATCGCCGTGGTGCCGGGGATCCGGCTCCAGGGGCTGATGGGGATGGGCCCGAACTCTGATGAGGAGCGGGCCGTGAGAGACAGCTTTCGGCAACTGGCGAGGTTGTTCGAACAGCTTCCCACGGAGCAGCGACAGGTGCTCTCGATGGGGATGACCGGCGATTTTGAGACGGCCATCGCGGAAGGCTCGACCATGGTGCGGATCGGCACCGGGATCTTTGGGGCGAGAAGGAGTTCTGGATGAGTAGAAGAGTTTCCGCCGACGAGTATGAGGAGCAGGATAGCTGGATCACGCGGATGCGAGACCGGCTGTTCGGCGACGGAGACGAGGAAGAATACTTGGAGGAGAGCCCGGCCGTGCAGCAGGTCACCACCACCACCGCAGCCCCGCGCGCCCGGACGCGCGAGAAGCCCAGCGGCACCCTCTTGCAGGTGCACGCTAACCGAGGAAGTCAGATCACCAAGCGAGTTCCCACTTCCCTCGCCGATGCCCAGCGCGCGGCCGAGGACCTGAAAGACCGCCGGCCGGTCATCGTCAACCTGGAGAAGGCGGACGATGAGCTGGCGCGCCGCGTCATCGACTTCATCAGCGGCGTCACCTACGCGCTCAACGGCTTCTACGAGCGAGTGGGCGACAAGGTGTTCCTGTTCACCCCCGCCAACATCGTCATCGCGGACGAGGATGAAGTGGAGCCGGGCGGCAAGGGCCTCTTCTCGGACGACGAGCGCTGATCCCCTCCCGATCCGTCGAGCCAACGCGAGAAGCCCGGCCCCGTCTACGTGACGGGGCCGGGCTTCTCGTTTTTTGGTCTTTTTTGACTGTCTACCAAAAGCTAGGAACCGGCGGTCTCGGGACCGGGTCTCCTACCCGCAGGCAGCGACGCACCCTCGCCACGCACCCTCTTCACGCATAATACCGGCCTGCTGAATCTTCTGTTTCCTGCACGTGACCGACAGAATCATTGTAGATATCTTGCGATCGCGGGTATAATACTGTCGGGAGAAGTTGCAATATGGAGTTCAGTTCCTTCTTGATCGCAGTAGCCGGGGCAGGGTTCATGACCGTGGTCGGGTATTTCCTGGCCAAAGGCGCCTAGTCTTCCGCTCAATACGAAACCTTCGGCAGGCATTGCCTGTTGTCGATAACCGACGTCGCGTCTTCCGATTATCGGAGGCGCGGCGTTTTTGCGTACGAGGGCACGGCCCTGCTCACCCCGCAGCCGCTGCAAGGGCCTCGAGGCGCGGCTTCCGGCTCTCCGGGGAGTCCATGCTGAACGAGCGGACGTCCCCGAGCTGCTCCCGGATGAACGTTTCCGTGCGGGCGACGGCCGCTGCCAGGTCCGGAGTGCGCGGCACGAAGCTGTGCCATACGATCCGGCTGCCGAACGGATCGTACTCCCACATGCCGGCCAACCGCCCGCGATCCAGGATGGCGTGGTTGGCCAGGTCCTGCAGCCCGCCCAACGCCTTCAAGCCCACTTCTCCCCGCGTCAGGCGCTCCCGGTCCTCTACGGAGAGCAGCTCCGCCAGTTCCCGGCGGAGGTGCATGATCCCGTCGATGCTGCCCACCAGCGCATAGCTCGGCGCTTCCGGCACCCGGAAGGCGTGGAGCGCTTCGAGCTGCTCCGGAAAGAGCAGCAGGTCCGAGCCGCTCTCCAACGGCACCAGCCCCAGCGGCGCCAGCGCCTCCTTGGTGGCCTTGACGCCCAGCCCGGAGAACCACTGGAAGTGCGCCGGTGAAGCGGGGGCGGTCCACTGGAAGTAGCGCCGGGCCAGCTCGCGGAACGCGTCCGGCTGGGAGAGCTCGAAGCCGTCCAGCGGGGAGGGCTCCCACAGGGCGTAGCGGTAGCGCTGTTGGTCTAACCGGCCGCTCATCGGCACCCGCCGGATCCGGCCGCCAGACTGCAGCCGGCCCAGCGCCAGCGGCAGCGTGGTGGTGAGGCCGCGCTTCTTGCCCTCCGGCCCGAGGTTGCGTACCGCGTCCCCGACCGCTTCCTTCAGCTCACGGGGATCCAGCGTGCCCACGCGCAGCGCTTCCGCCACCTGCTCCATCAAGCGCTGGATCTCGTCTTCCGTAACGCCCAGGTGCTTCTTCGCCGTGGCGATCTGCGCCTCGTCACCGAAGCCCTGCGCCAATCTGAGCGCCAGCGCGTAATCCTGGCGGGGCACTACGTAGGTGCAGCCGCGCGCGCTGGGCAGCTCGTGGATCTCCTGCGCTTCCAGGTCCCGGTCCACCTGCTCGCGGGAGCAGCCCGCCCGCGAGAACAGGGTCAGATACGGGGTGGAGCCCCCCACGGAGCGGGTCCAACCGGTGCGGGCCAGCACCTCCGCCGGCCCCAGGCCGGGATCGGGGGCGTTCAATCCCTGCTGCTCACTCCACCACGCCTGTAGTACTCGTGTGTCCATCGCTGGTCTCCCTGTCCGGCGAAGTTCGGCCGGGCGGGCTGGCAACCCTGCTCGGACAGTGTGCAAGGGACGGAGGGGATACAAGGGATGAAAGCGTTCTTCGAGTTGAAGATTCTTCACGGATTGCTGCGGACCGCCCGTCTGTAGAGGTGGAGGGCGTAAGGTTGGGCGAGACGGCTCCGGACGTCGATCTGGTTAGCAAAGCACTGGCGGGAGATTCGCGGTCGTTTGCGCTGTTGTGCGAGCGGCATCGGACCCGCGTGTGGCGGATCGCCGCGTCCGTGGCCCGGGGGGCGGACGCCGAGGACATCGCGCAGGAGGCGGTGCTCCGGGCGTTCCGGGCGCTGCGGACCTACCGCGGCAACGCCCCGTTCGAGGCGTGGCTGTGCCGGATCGCGCTGAACGCCGCGCACGACTATCACCGGTCGGCGTGGCGGCGAAAGGTGACGTTGACGGAAGAGCCGCGGGACGAAGGCGGGGAGACCGCAGAGTCGGCGGAGCGCGAGGTGGAGCGGCGGGAGCTGCAGCGGCG
>JAJFMS010000669.1 GCA_020696885.1 Armatimonadota bacterium
CGGGCAGGCCTGTAAGCTACTCGCGATCTGGCGCAGGTTGACCAGCATCGCGGCGCGGAGAACGGTCTCGCCGGAGCTGGTGGCGAGGGTCAGGTTAGCAAGCGAGTAGAAGAGCAGCAGCGCGGTCTTGTCCGTAACCTCGTCCTTTGGATAGCGGCTGCGGAGCTCCACCACGGCGAGCCGGACGCGGCTGAACAGCGCACGCACTTCCTGCAGCTCCGGCTCCGCGCGCAGCCAGCGCTCGCAGGTGCGCTCCAGCCGGGTCACATCCGCCTGGCGGGCCGCGACAAGCGCCTCCAGCCGCTGGATTTCGGCGGCGGAGGTAGCGAGTTGACCTTCCGTCGTCCCCACACGGGTCTCGAGTTTAGTGATCCGCCGGCGGAGTTCGGTCTCCTGCTTCGTGAGCTCCGCCTTCTCTCGCTCCAGCGCACTCACCAGCTTTGCCGAGACCACCGCGAGACTCTTCTGCTGGTCCCGCTCTTCCTGAAGCCGCGCGCCCTCGCGCTGTCCGGCTTCAACCTTCACCTTCAAGCTTCGGACCTCGCTCAGGGCTGCATCCTGGACCTGGAGCACCTGCGCCCGGGACTCTTCCGCCTGCTTCAGGCGGCGCGTCAACCCCTCCTGCTCCTTATGGGCCTGGCTGAGCTGACGTCGCAGCGCCTCCGCCTCACTTCGGAGGCCGTCGACTTCCTTCTTCGCCGAGGAACTCGGCTCGGCGCCGTCCTGCGGCACGCTGTCGGAAGGCGTCGCACGCATCTCGAGCTGCCGTACTTTCGCCAGGAGCATCTCGTACTTACGGCGCCAATCTTGAATCGAGGCGTTGGCGGCTTGCTCGTTCCTCCGGAGCTGCTCCAACTCCGCTTGCATCGCCTGCTCGGGCCGCGGTGTGCTCGACGCCGCCGATGGCGCTCCGCCGGCCACGGCAGGGGGCAAAGCATGGGGTATCGGGAGCTGGAACCGCAAGCGGTCGACGGCAGTGATGAGTTTGCTGGGAAAGCCGTCCGGTTCGGACGGCGTGCTATCCTTCGCCAGCCCCAGTAGTCGCCACACCAGCCCCTCGGCATCCTTTCGCGCTGCGGTGTCCCGCATGCTGAACAACCGACGCAGCAGCTCGCCATGCCCGCCCGCGGCACTCGCCTCTGCGGCAAGCTCGCCAGCGGCTTTCAGGAGCAGCTCCCGGTAGTGGTCCACCCTGTCCTGGCCCTTCCGGCCCGGCGTCTCCTGCGCCGCGGACATCAGCAACTGATCGAGAAACGCCTCCATCAACTCTGCGGTATCCGGGGGGCGTGAGAAAACGGCGTCCTTGAGCACGGCGTGCAGCCTTGCAGTTGCCTTCAGCAGCCCTTCTTTCGCGGGCCCGGACGAGTCCGGAGGCGTAAAGCGCCCGGCGGCGGCGGCTGTCAGGTCTTCCAGCACCTTCCGAGCCGCCTGTCGGTTCGCCTGCCCGGAGTCGCGGAACAGGCTTACCAGCAGCGCCTGGGACCGGCTCTCCCACGCCCCGTCTTTCACCAGACGTTGCGCTTCCCGCAGAAGCCGCGTGCGGGCGTCTTCCAACTGGGCGACCGCCTCCGGCTCCCGTTCCTTCCGAGCCGCGGAGCGGATCAGGCGGTCGAGGAACACCGCAACGAGCCAGACCGTGCCTTGGGCGGGATCAGTGAGGCTTGCGCTCGCACCCTTGCGCGAGCGGGGCAGCTTCGCACTGGCGCGCAAGTACCCGAACAGCCAGGGCGCCAGACCCGCTCCCAGCCCGGCGCTGGCCGCCAGCCAGGGGTCCGGCAGCTTCTGGGCCGGCGGCTCCGGGCTGGCTGTCACCTGGGGCGCAACCCACTCCAGACCGTAGTCCCGCAGCCGCACGGTCAACTCCGATAGGCCAGTTACCACGCCCACCTCTACGCTTACCGTCTTCGAACTTCCAGCTGGCCCCCATCGTACGTCGGATGTCCCGATCTCTTGTGTCAGCGCCGCATTGATCCAGTCGCTCCAGGTCATCCCCGACGAAACGCGATGCTTCACCGTCGCCGCCAGCCTGGGGAGCCCGTAGTCGCGCTCCGTAGCCAGCAGCATCATGAGCGCGAGCTCCGGCGTGCTCCCGGGGTCCGGATACCAGATAGTAGACACGCCCAGCCGGGAGAACGTCGCTAACTGGACGCCCTGCCCCGGAGTAATGAAAGCGATCCGCACCTTCTGGACTGTGTCAGAAGCCGAGTTCGCACCCTCCTTCACCAGTAGCACTGCCCGCGCCGGGCTCGGCTCTGCGGGCGAGGACTCGCCGCCCGGCGAGGCAAGGGTACTCGCGTCAGGCGCATTGGTGGCAGGGGCGTTCGCGGCCGGGGCGTGTTCCTGGGCCACGGCGGTGGGCACGCCGCCAACCGCCAGGAGGAGCGCGCCGAAGGCGTAGAGTCGTCGCCAGGGGAACATACAGTCCTCCGTCAGCCGGTCGAATACACCATGCCGTGCTGATCCACGTCGTAATGAAACGGCCCCAGCGCCAGCCCCGACTGGGCGCGCGACAGGTTGACGACGCGCTCAAACAACGCGCGACCTGGACGCGACGCGCCGTTGACTTGCAGCCGCTCGCCCAGGGTCTCGATCTCCGGCTCCATGCTGCGCAGGGAGTTGAGGACGGCTGGAAACTGCTCCACCGCCTGCAGGCCGGTCCCGATCCGGAACAGGTTCGCCAGCATCGCGGCCCGGCGGGCGTCGTCGCCCGCGGCGGTAGCCAGCGCCAGGTGCGCAAGCGAGTGGTTGAGGAGCAGGGAAGTGCGGTGGGCCACGCCCTCGTCCGCGTACCGCGTGCGGATGTTGTCCTGCGCTTCCAGCAACCGCCGGGCCAGGGCATCCAACTGCCGCATCGCCTGGCCGCTTGCGGTTACCGACTGCAGCGTTAGATCTCGCGCGTCCAGCTCCTGCTGCAGCCGGGCGCAGGTTTCTTTGAGGACGCGGAATTGGTCAGCCAGCTTTCGGAGATCGCCCTCCCGCTGCTTCAGTTCCTTGACGGCAACCTCGCTCTTGGCTTCCAGGCGCTTGATTTCGGCGAGCTTGCCATTCAACTTCTCCAAGAATGCAAAGTCAGCGTCCTGCACCCGCGTCTGGATGCCAGCGATCTGCGCTTCCAGTTCGCTTACCCGGCGCTTAAGCTTCGCAGCGGTGGCCTCGGCGGCCTCGCTCGGAGCTCGCAATGCCTGGATGGAGGAGTTGGCGACCGCTTCCCTCTGCCGGGCTTGCTCCGACTCCGCCTGCAGCATCAACGACTGCTGTAAGCGGTCGATCCCGAAGGACCCCTTCTCGGCCTCCACCGCGGACCTGTGCTGCATCTCCTGACTTAGCACTTCCAGTTGACCCTCCAGGGCCTCCACGTGCTTGCCGGCCGCAACTACCTGCCCGTTCAGCCGCTGCACCTCGCCGCGAGTCGAAGCAAGCTCTCGCGAACCGGATTCGTTCGCAATTCGGAGGCGCCGCGTTTCCTCACTCGCGGCATCGCGCTCTCGGGAGTACCGATCCCGGGCCTCTTCTGCCCCCCGTAGCCGGTCCGCCTGCCTTTGCAGGTCGCTCTGGGCCTGGGTGAGCTGCCGCCGCACGCCGTCCAGCTCGCTCCGCAGAGTGTTGATCTCCCTCTGCGCCGTACTCTGCGAGTTTCGCAGGGCGTCCGCCTCCCGCCGGTGCTGCTCCACCAGCCCGACGGCCGTATCCCGCTGCTTCTCC
>JAJFMS010000670.1 GCA_020696885.1 Armatimonadota bacterium
GCCGGGCCGTGGGTGATGCTGGCGAAGCCGTTGGCCACCGGAGTGGAGCGGACCGCCGCGGACGCCGCGGAGTGGGAGTGGACTCTCAACCTGGCGGCGGGCGACCCGATGCTGCTCCCGGGCGCGCTGCGCTACGGTGGGATGAAGGCGTTCGTGGCGCTGAGTTCTCCGGACCCGCTGTTCGTTTACAATTACGGGACCACCCTGGATACCGACTGGGCACAGAACGCCTACAGGATCCAGGATTCGAAAGCACTGCGGCTCCAGTTGACCCGTGCGACGCAAGAGTCGCTGGTCTCCTGGTTCGCCGGAGAGAAATAGGACCCTATCCCTGTAGTTACTGATCCGAGCGGTGATTAACTAAAGTCCCAGGAGTAGTGGAGTCATGGAGTGTTGGTGCCGGTGCGGCCGTTCGGCCGCGTTCCCCATCACTCCAGTTCTCCAGCACTCCATTACCCCGCCCTTGTGAGTGATTTCTGCTCCGAGCGGTAGAGTTAGGGACGATCGTAGCAGCGGTCGGGTATGCTCAGGCTCAGCGCGTTCTCGAGTTCGGGGGAGGAGCTGGGTGAGCGACCCGACCGCTGTTTTCTATTGTGCCAACCACATGGGGGTACCTACCTCCCGGGCCTGCTCGGCCTGTGGTCGGCCGTTCTGCGAGAGCTGCCTCACCGAGTTCGGTGGGGCGCCTCTTTGTGGCTGGTGCCGGGATGCCCGGCTGGCCCGCATGCAACCCACCCGTGCCTGCGATCCGGCCACGGTGGTGCTCTGGGCTCGCATCTACAACGCCGTAGCACTGGTGATGGGCGGGGCCATGACCGCCCTTTATGCCGTGGCCTTCGCGTTCCCGTTCTTTACGGCGCTTGGCCCCGGCGGTTCCGGCTCCGCTCCGGGGGTTAAGGAGCCTACCGTTCAGGTAACTGTCGCCGTGGCTGCCGGGATGATGCTGCTGAGTGCGCTGCTCTACCTGCCGCCGGCGATCGGCCTCGGTCCCCGGCGCGGCTGGCTCTGGACCTGGCAGTTGGTAGTGCTGGTGCTTTCGGTTTTGGGCGGATGTATACTGTTTTCAAGTGTCGGGATGCTACTCCTCGCGCCCGCCGTTCTGCTCTGGATCTTCTGGGTAAAGCCGGAGGTCCGGCAGTACTGCGAGGAAGGCTGAGCGGATCGGAAGTGCGAGCTGCGACCGCCGAGTTACGAAGGGGTCGCGGGTGAGCAAGCCACGCGCGACCGGCTAGACTCACGATGACCGCTATCCCATTGGCTGAAAGCGTGCCCGCAGCGGAAGAGTCCGTCCCCAGTCAGGCGACGACCCGACCGGACGTCTTCCGGTTGGCGTTGCTCGCCATCGGGCATGCGGTCACGGACAGCTACGGGCAAAGCCTCCTCTCCCCGATGTTTCCGCAGATCGCCGCGCGCCTGGGGCTGTCCCTGGCACAGGTCGGCGGCCTGCCGATGATGATGGGGCTCTCCGCGTCCCTGGCGCAACCGCTGCTGGGCTGGGTCTCGGACCGCTATCCCCGCTGGTGCCTGGTGGCGCTCGGACCGCTGATCGCGGCGCTGGTGATCGGCTTCGTGGGCTACACGGAGACTTACTGGCAGCTCGCTCTCTTGCTGTTCGTGGCCGGCATCGGGACCGGCGCGTTCCATCCGCAGGGCGCCACCCTGGCCCGGCTGGCAGGTCGCGGCAGCAGCCTGGCGATGAGCGCCTTCACCGTGGGCGGGAACGTCGGGTTCGGATTGGCGCCGATCATGGGCGGCCTTTACGTGCAGTGGTTCGGGCTGCGGCACCTGTACTTTTCGGCCCTTCCGGCGGTGGTGTTCGCGGTGGTGATGGCGGTCGCATTCTATTCCGGGCCGGGAATGTCCGCGGCGGTCAAGAAAGGTGCGCCGCGTTCAGGCAGCGGCCGGAGCCAACCCCTGGCCCTGGCGGCCCTCACCGCCACGGTGGTGGTGCGCTCCGTGGTCCAGATCGGCATGTCTACCTTCCTACCGTTCCTCATCCAGAAGCGGTTTCCGGCGGAGATGCACCAGTCGCTGGCCAGTGTCTCGGTGAGTGCGTTCCTGCTCGCCAGTGCCTTCGCCGGCCCGCTGGGCGGGCACCTGGCGGACCGCATCGGGCGCCGCCGGCTGATGATCTGGACCTTTATGCTGGCGCCGATCCCGCTTTACCTGGGGATGCAGCAGCCGGGCCTGGCGCTCATTCCGCTGCTGGCGTGCGGAGCGTTCATCCTGATGCTGCCGCATCCGGGGAACGTGGTGATGGCCCAGGAGTTCATGCCCAGCAGCGCCGGTATCGCGGCCAGCCTGATCACCGGGCTGGCCTGGGGGCTGGCACAGATCCTGGTGCTGCCCTTGGGGAAGATCGCCGACGAGACGTCCGTGGTTTCGGCGCTCACGGGCCTCTGCTACGTGCCATTCGCCGGGGTACTGCTGGTGCTGCCGATTCCGGGAGAGCGGGCTCGGTTGGCACGGGGGGAAGTGTGATGTCCGACTTCGACGAGCAGTCCCTCCAGGCGTTCATCAACGATCTCCAGACCGGCTCCCTCTCGTACGACCAGGCCAAGTCGCGCTACCGCGAATTGGGCGACGCGATCCGTCATCGCTACGAGCGGGAGGTGACCGCCCTCGCCGTCGACATGGTGCACTCCGGCGGCGCCAAAGACGGGGACCCGCTGGACGGACAGCTCACCTTCGACGCCTACCACCGCTGGGTCGAGGACGCGCTGGCGCACTTCGGGTGCGAGGGATCGTTCACGTGGTCCGGAGACGGGCTGCTGGCAATCTTCACCCATCCACATCCCGCGGCCGCCGCCGGACGGCACCTGATCGACTCGCTTCCGATGTTCAACGCGCGGTATAACCGGACCGGACGGCCGCTGCAGATTCGCCTCGGCGTCCATACCGGACCGATCCTCACCGACGAGGCCGGCGGGATCGGGAAGATCGCGAGCCTCACGTTCGACGTGGCGGGCCACCTGCAGAAGGCGGCGGCGCCCAACCAGATGCTGGTGAGCGAGACCTCTTACTCGCACCTCGGGCCTTCCGCCAGCGACCTGCTGCCGGTGCCGCCGGAGATGGCCGGCACCGGGCCGTGCTTCGCTTATCCGCCGCATGTGACGTTGATGGGCGCGCCGGCGTTGGCCGCGCCCCCGTCCGCACCGCCGCCTTCTGCCCCGGCGCCGCCGCCCGCCGCCTCGTTCGTCCCCTGGCTGCTGGCGGTGGCCGGCGTGGCCGTGGCGGCCGGCGTCATCATCGCGGTTACCGTGGTCGGTCCGCGCGGCTCGTCGTCGGCCGCTCCCGGCGCCGGCGGCAACTCGCCCGCCATCGCGTTCCACCAGGAGCCGGCCGGGGCCGGTCCCGCGGCGGGAAACACACCGCCGGGCAACACACCGGCCGTGGCACCACCTGCCACGCCCAAGCCGACGCCCGAGCCGGTCGCTGCGTCTCTACCACAGCCTCGGGTTCCGCCCGCCTGGGAGCCGTCGCGGCTCCTCTGGACCTCCCCGGCCGCTTCTAGTAATCTGCCCCCGCAGCTCATGCCCTCGCCGCCAGAGCAGAAGTGGCTGGTCTCGATCGGCGTCGGTCAGTACGGGGATCCGAACCTCACCGCACCGGGTGCCGGGTCGGATGCGCGCCTGGTAGCAGCGGCACTCCAGGAGAGCGGCGGAGTTCCGCCCAATCACGTGCACGTACTCTCAGATC
>JAJFMS010000015.1 GCA_020696885.1 Armatimonadota bacterium
CCGCCCACGCAGCTCCTGGTGCGCGGCGACTGGCTGCGGCCCGGCGATCCGGTGGAGCCCGGCCTGCCGACCGTCCTGGCTCGCCCCGGCGACGGCTTTGCGCTGCCCGCCCCGCCCCCGGGAGCCGCCACCACTGGCCGCCGCACCGCCTTCGCGCAGTGGGTGACCCGCCGGAACAACCCGCTCACCGCCCGCGTGATGGCCAACCGGGTCTGGTCGCAGCACTTCGGCGTGGGGATCGTGCCTTCCGTGGAGAACTTCGGCCGCTCCGGCACCCGCCCCACCCACCCGGCGCTACTGGATTGGCTGGCGGTTAGCTTCGCTAGCGCCTCTGGCGGGGGAAATGGGGAAACGGGGAAACGGGGAAATGGGGAAATGGGAGCCTCCGGCGGAGGAAATGGGGAAATGGGGAAACGGGGGAATGGGGCTTCCATTACCTCATCACCTCATTCCCCCATTTCCTCCCCCGAGGGCCTGGATTGGCGGGTCAAGGCGCTGCACCGGCTCATCGTGACTTCGGCGGCTTACCGGCAGTCGTCGGCGCTTCCGGGGGCTGTGCGGGGTAAGAAGGCCGCCGATCCGCAGGTCGTCGATCCGGAAAATCGTCTCCTGTGGCGGCAGCGCTCCCGGCGGCTGGAGGCGGAGGCGGTCCGAGATGGCATTCTGGCAGTGAGCGGGATGCTGGATCCCACCCTGTTTGGGGAGCCGGTGGGCACGGACACCCGCGGCACCGGTGAGATCGTGCCGGCGGGGGAGGAGGGGAAGGGGCGCCGCTCCCTCTACTTGCTCGTCCGCCGCTCCATGCCGGTGCACCTGCTGAACGCGTTCGACGCGCCGGTGATGGAGACCAACTGCATCCGCCGCAGCCCCTCGGCCACCGCCACGCAGGCGCTCGCGATGTTGAACAGCACGTTCACCACCGCGCAGGCCCGGCACTTCGCCAAGCGGGTCCTCCGGGAGGCGCCGCCCGCTAGCGGCTCGTCTGTTCCTGCGGACCCGCGCACTATCGACCTCGCCTATGTGCTCGCGCTCTCTCGGCCGCCCACCGCCGCGGAACGCACTGCAACGACGGACTTCGTGCGAGCGCAGTCGCTGCGCTACGCGACGCAGCCCGGCGCGAAGCCGGAGGCGGCCCTGGAGAGCGCCTACGCGGACCTCTGCCAGGCGCTGCTGGCGGCGAACGAATTTGTCTACCTGGATTGATCGGACGAGAGTGAGAACAGCCTGATGGACTTCGACGCCCTGCACCGTGAGCGGCTCCTCCGCCTGATCTCCCGCCGCGAGCTCTTCTCCCGCCTCGGCAGCGGCGCCGGCGCGCTGGCGCTGGCCTCGCTCCTGCAAGAGCAGGCTGCCGCCGCCGTTCCCGCCCGGAAGCCGTACGACGTGCTGCCGCGCTCGCCGCACTTCCAGCCGAAGGCGAAGCGGGTGCTCTACCTGTTCCAGAACGGCGGCCCGAGCCAGGTGGACTTGTTCGACCCGAAGCCGGACCTCAGCCGCCAGGATGGGCAGAAGCCAGGCGAGGGGTTCGTGAACGACGTGGACCCCAAGAAGACCGGCACGTGGCTGGGCAGCCCGTTCAAGTTCAGCAAGCACGGCCAGTCCGGCCTGGAGCTATCCGAGCTGCTGCCGGAGCTGGCGAAGCACGCGGACGAGATCGCCGTGGTGCGCTCGATGGTTTCCGAGCACGAGAACCACGAGCAGGCGTGCTGCCACATGCACTCCGGGACGCCGGTGGCGGGCCGCCCGACTATCGGCTCCTGGGTCACCTACGGCCTCGGCTCGGTGAACCAGAACCTCCCGGCCTACGTGGCCATCCTCAACCCGGATGGGCTGCCGGTGGACGGGGCGCGGAACTGGTCCAGCGGCTGGATGCCCCCGATCTACCAGGGCATGCCGGTGCGGGCCACCGACAAGACACCGATCCTGAACCTGGAGACCCGCGTGCCGCAGGAGGCCGCCGACGCGCGGCTCCGGTTCCTGCAAACGCTCAACCGCGAGCACCAGAAGGCGCGCCCGGACAACCTGGAGCTGGAGGCGCGGATCGCCAACTTCGAACTGGCGGCCCGGATGCAGCTCGCCGCCACGGACGCGCTGGACCTCACCAAAGAGACGGCCGGCACAAAGTCGATGTACGGGATGGACGGCGGCGAGACCGTAACGTACGGCCGGCAGCTCCTCATGGCGCGCCGGCTGCTGGAGCGCGGGGTGCGGTTCGTGCAGGTGATGATGGCCGGGCAGCCGTGGGATACCCATTCCAATAACTCCGGCCAGCTCCGCTCCCTCTGCAAGTCGACGGATCTCCCGGTCCACGGTCTCCTCACCGACCTGCGCCAGCGCGGGTTGCTGGAAGATACGATCGTGATCTGGACCGGGGAGTTCGGCCGCACGCCGTTTGCGGAGGGGAAGGACGGCCGCGATCACCACAAGCGCGGCTTCAGCCTCTGGGTAACCGGCGGAGGCATCAAGGGCGGCGTGGCTCACGGGGCCACGGACGAGTTCGGCTACCGCGCGGTGCAAGACATCACGACGGTGGCGGACTTCCACGCCACGATCCTGCACCAACTGGGGATCGACTTCGACCGGCTCACCTTCCACCACGACACCCGCGACGAGAAGCTCACCGACGTCCATCCCGCCCAGATTATCCGCCCGATCCTCGCCTGACCGCTACGGGGGCCGTAGCGGTTTTGCGATCGAAATCGGTCAGGGTGGGTAGACTGTGCTCGTGTCGCCCGGCAGGGAAAGGAGACGAGTATGAACGAGGACATTGCCGGCACCCAGGCTGCCGCTACTCGGACGGATTACGCCACCTGTGCGGAGTGCGGGCTCGTGTTTCTTCGGCGTGCTGCCCGGCCCGTCGAAGCCAGCCCGATCGATGGCAGCCTCTCCGAATTCACGGAGATCTGTCCGGACTGCGAGGCCCTGGACAGCCAGGGAGAGCGCGTGCTCACCACGGACCCGGGAGGCTTTGGACAGGACTAACGGGATCGTAGCACCCAGGGTCGGGCCGGCCGCGCCCCGATGTCCTGATGGCTCCTGAACTCCCCAGAGGTGTGCTTCCGGTTGATTGACAGGAATCCCGCTGTCAGGCGTGCGAACGATGATCCTGCGCTTGCCTTACTAAAGACCGGCCTGACAGCCGGACTCCTGTCAAACTGGCGGTTGGTAGGCAGAAGAACGATAGCGGATTTCGTCCATCGCCGGTGACCGCCCGGTCATCGCGAACTCCGCGACCATCGTGCCCAAAATGCCGGATGCCGAGCGGGCGCTGCTGGAGTCTGGTGCCTCGGGCCGTTACAAGTAAGGTGTAAAAGCAACCGACAAGAGGTAGTAAGCCCGATGTCGGAGAACTTGCCGACATTCCGTGGTTAGTCGCAGTTACTGATCATGTCGTTCGCTGGCCGCGCCACCGGGTCTTCCCGCTATGACCCCGATGGGGATCCCATCGGTGAGCCGCCGGGTGTGCCGCGCCTGCACGAATACCGCGTCACCCCGTATTCGCGCCGCGCCGAGCAGCGGGCACGGGTGATCCGGACCACGATCTACGCGCTCTGTTTCGTCTCGGGCGTTGCGGCGGGGCTCGGCACGGCACACATCCTCCGCCCGCAGCCTGCTGCAAGCGCCGCTCCGGTTACCGCGGTCGCCGAGCAGCCGGTGGTGACGATCCGCAGCCTCCGCTAACGATCAACTCGCGCCTTGCGGCACCGTCGTCGCGGCGAGCAGGGCGCCCGGGTCCTGCGTCTCGAGCGTCCAGACCCGCTGGATCAACTCATTCACCTGCGCCTCTGGCAATTGGAGGCCCGCCAGCGAGCGGAACTTCGCGATCACCTCGTCATCGGTCATCGGGTTGTGGTCGTGGCCCCGGGGGAAGGTGACCTCGCACTCCAGCACGCGGCCGTCCGCCAGCGTCACCTCCAGCCGGTTCGGGATCCCTTCCGGGTAGCGGGTGGTGAGCGCGGGGTCTCGCAGGATGGTGATCCGGTCCATCAGGGCGCGGACATCGTCGCGGGCGATCCGCTCGTCGGTGAACTGCCCGAGGCCCACCTCGCCATCCAGCAGCGCCACCGCCACGCAGTAGGGCATGCTGTGGTCCGCGGTCTCGCGGCTGGTAGGGCGCCACTTCTCCACCTCGCTGCCGATGATGTCTACCGCGGCATCGAAGCTGAAGATCCGAAGCGCCTGGATCTGCGACGGGTCGCCGATCTGCCCGCGGAGCTGCAGCGCCGCGTCGATCGCGCTCTGCGAGTGGTACTCCGCCGGCCAGAACTTGATGGAGGTCCGCGTGATCATGGAGGGCGGACCCCAGTTCTCGATGTCCAGCTCCAGCGGTCCGGAGACCTGCTGGCAGAACCCCATTGGCCCCTCGAAGATCTCGTCCGGGCCGGTCAGCCCCTCGGCGGCCAGGACGGCCGCGAAGACGCCCTGGCGGGCCGCGTTCGCGAAGGCGCAGCCCTTCCACATCGAGAGCTGGCCCACACGGGTCTGCCGCATGGCCGCGGCGTTGACCCCGGCGATGTTGACGGCGTGCTCCAGGCGGTCCACGTCCAGCCCCAGCAGCAGCCCGGCCCCCAGCGCGGACGAGAAGCAGCCGTAGGTGACGTGGTCCCAGCCCCGCGCCCGGATGCTCACCGAATCGCACATCCGGCACTGGATTTCATAGGCCAGCGCGATGGCGGCGATCAGCTCTCGCCCACCGCTCCCCGCGATCTGCGCGGCGGCCAGGCATGGGGGGATGTTGTCGCTGGGGTGGGCCGGCTCCAGCGAGAGGTAGGTGTCGTTGTAGTCCAGGTACCGGACCATCGCGCCGTTGGCGAACGCGGCCAGCATCGGCACCGCCTGATGGCCGGTGCCGAAGACGGCGGCGCCCGGCTGGGAGCTGCTGGTATGGGCCACGCGGCGCACGATGCCGGCCACCTCGGAGTCGTACGCGCCGTAGGCGCACCCGAAGGAGTCGAGCACCCGCCGCTTGACCTCGTGGACCGTGGCCGGCGCCAGCCGGTCGAACGTCACCCCCGCCGCATACTCCGCCAGCCGCCGCGCCAGGTTTGCCATCTCGCCCTCTTCTCGTGTTTCTTACCGGAGCCGGAGTATTGGAGTGGTGGAGTCCTGGAGTATTGGGCACCGGGCTCCGGCTGCTACTCGCGGCTACCACTACTGGTTCGGGGTGGGTGGGGAACTTCCTGTTGCCGCGTTCCTGACTTCAGCGGCGGCGCTGGAGCACCACGGCGAAGACGATCACGATGCCCTTCAGGATCATCTGGTACTCGGAGGGGAAGTTCCGCAGGCCGAGGATGTTGTCCATGATCGAGAGGATCAGCGCACCCACCATCGTGCCGAGCACGGTTCCGGTGCCGCCGGCCAGCGAGGTGCCGCCGATCACCACCGCGGCGATGGCGTTGAGCTCGTAGCCGGAGCCGTCGATGTGGCTGCCCTGGTTGACGAGCGCCGCGTGGAGGAGGGCGGCCAGGCCGGACAGCAGCCCCGAGATGCCGAAGACGATGACCTTGACCCGGTTGACGGCGATGCCGCAGAGGCGGGCCGCGGCCTCGTTGCTGCCCACCGCGTAGATGTGCCGGCCGAAGGTGCTTTGCTGGAGCATCCACGCCGCCAGGGCGCCGACGCCGACGAAGTAGAGGATCTGGACCGGCATCCCGAGCCCCGGCAGGGGCAGCTCGCCGGCGAACAGGGACTTGAAGCCCGGCGGCGCCTTGCCGGGCCCGTACGCCAGCGGCACCGCGTAGCCGTGCGCCCAGAGGGAGGCCGCGCCGCGCGCCGCGCTGAGCATGGCCAGAGTGGTGATGAACGACTGGATGCGCAGCCCGGTGGTGATGAGCCCGTTGGCGAGCCCGACGAGCGCGCCCAGACCCAGCACCAGCAGCACCGTGCCGCCAACACCGAAGCCCAGCTTCATCAGGCCGGTAGCGGCGGCAACCGCGCAGAGGGCCAGCACCGCACCGACGGAGAGGTCGATCCCGCCGGTGAGGATCACCAGCGTCATCCCGATGGCGATGATCCCGTTCTCCGAGGCGAAGCGGAGCACGTTCAGCAGGTTCTCCGGCCCGAGGAAGATGTTCTCCCCCTTCCGGTTGATGGGAGACTGAATCGCGGAGATCGCGAAGATGGCGATCAGCCCGAACAGGCTCTGGAAGCGCAGCAAGAAGGCGCCCAGGCGTACGGCCGGGTGCTTCTGCGCGGGGGAGGTGCTGGTGGTTGGGTCCTGCGGCATCGAAGGACTAAGCGCGGCGGAAGGTCAGAGACGACGGTTAGAATTGTGGCCCAATCAAGCGCACTCGTCCACCCCCGGAAGCGCGGGCCAGCATTCCAGAAGGCACGATGGATCCGGCGTGACACGGGAGCTCCGATGGGAGTCATGGGGATCGAGACCCCTGGCTTTCTCGCCCGCTCGGAGACCGCGATGTTGCGACTGCTGTGGCTTTGCGTTGTTCTGCTCGTCCTCACCGGAGCCCGCCCGGCGCTGGCAAAGGCGGCCTATGTCCCGATGGACGAGAAGGTCGCGGCCTGCGACCTGATTGCGCAGGTCCGCGTGGGCTCGATCCGTTGGAAGGGTTTCCCATCGCTGAGCAGGTATCGCTTCGTCGCTCGAGCTCGCGTCATTCGCGCCTACAAGGGCGAGCCGGGCCGAGAGATCGAGATCGAGTTCGACAATGGCTATGTCTGCCCGAACGTCTACTACACACCTGGCGAGGAGTGCGTTGCTTTTCTGGCTCGCGAGCCGGGAGGCCGCTATTCGACGTTCAACACCTATTACGGGAAGTATCCGGTAAACGGCAAGACACTGGCGGAGATGAAGCCTTATCTGGCTCCCGGCAGGCTCGAGGCGGCGGAACTCCAGGGCGACAACCCCCCGCAGCCGCTCCGGGGTCTGGTCCCGATCTTCGTGGGGGTGGTGGGGCCGCTGCTTGCGCTGCAGCTCGCCCGGAGGCGAGGAGACCGGCTGACGCGTGGTAGGTTATTGTTTTCAAGTATGCGGTGGGCGGGTTGCTGCAGTCTGCTGACCTATCCCGCGCTGGGGGACACGTTCTATCCGTTGGAGAGCCTGCCTTACGTGATGGCCGGAGCGTTGGTGGCGGCGGGAGTGCTGATCTGGGTGTATCGCCCGAGACGTGGACCGATTCTGGCGGCAGAGTAAGAGTAAGACCCGTGGGCTGGCGCGGCTTTGCAGGGCGCTTCACTGATTCGACAACACCGGCGGTCGACCGCCGGCTACAGGGAACGGGCTCGCAGAACCCTCAGCCAAGCGGTGATCCCTTGGCTGACGCGGCTTTGCGAGACGTTTCTTAAACGGCGAGGACACCGGCGGTCGGCGACCGCCGGCTACGGGGACGGCCACCTGAATACGGGGTCCGTCTCCTCCCAACACCTAACACCCAACCCCCGGGAGGCATTGATGGACGCCGGCAGCATGGATCGGATTCGCGGCACGCTTTTTGGACAGGCGGTGGGAGACGCACTGGGGCTGGGCACGGAGTTCATGTCCCGAGCGGAGGTGGCCCAGGCCTATCCGGGCGGCCTCTACCGCTACGAGCAGATCGTCCAGGATGCCCATCGCCGCCGCTGGGTCGCCGGCGACTGGACGGACGACACGGACCAGATGCTCTGCATCCTGGACAGCCTCCTGGCGCTGCAGCGCGTGGACCTGTGCGACATCGCGGAGCGGCTGTTGACATGGGCGGTCGAGGATGGGATGGGGATCGGGAACACGGTGCTGGACGTGCTTGCGGATCCGGGGTTTCCGGTCGATCCCCACCGCGCCGCCCGCCGGGTGTGGGAGCAGAGCGGTCGCCGGGGCGCCGCGAACGGGGCCGTGATGCGCACGTGCGTCGTGGGCCTATGGCACCGGAAGGACGCGGAGCAGGTCCGCGCGAACGCCGAGCAGATCTGCCGGGTCACCCACTTCGATCCGCGCTGTGTGGGCACGTGCGTCGCCGTCAGCCTCGCCGTTGCGGCGCTCACCTGCGGCGCCAGCGTCCCCGAGGTGTTGGATCTTGCCGCTGCGGAGGTGGCGCGGTACCATCCGGTGTTCGACGGCTGGCTCCCGAAGGTGGTGAGCGAGCCTCTGGACGCGCTCGATCTCGACGAGGGGATGTCGCCCGGGGAGCCGGATCGGATCGGCTACACGCTCAAGGCCGCCGGAGCCGGGTTCTGGGCGCTCGCCCACGCGGACTCGTTCGAGGAGGGCGTGCTGCGCATCGTCCACGAGGGGGGCGACGCCGATACCAACGCCGCGGTGGCGGGCTCACTGCTGGGAGCGCGGTTCGGGTTCAGCGCGATCCCGGCCGGGTGGGTGGATGACCTGAAGGAGGGGGAGGCGCTGGATCAACGGGGGGATGGGTTGATTGCGCTGCTGGGAGGGCAGGAGGTTGATTGATGGCCGTGTGAGTCGGGCTTCGGGATCGAGTAAGAGAAAGATCCGGAGGGCTGGGGCGGGGGCTGGTGCGGCTTTGCGGGACGTCTGAGTTGCGTCGGGGACACCGGCGGTCGGCGACCGCCGGCTACAGGGGGCGGCAGCATCACCCGGCGGCGGCTGGAGTCATCGATTGCCCTCGTGAATCCCCAACACCCAACACCCGGGTGCCCCCTGATCGATACCAACACCGGTTCCCTAATGATGCCGCAGGAACAGCGACACCGTGAGGACCAGGCCGAGCGTGATCACCGCCAGGCGCACGTTTTTCTGGCCGATGCGGCGGGCGATGCCGACGCCGAAGTAGCCGCCGAAGACGGCCCCGACGGCCATTAGCAGCGCCACCTTCCAGTCCACTACGCCCTGGCGGATGAACACGGCCGAGGCGATCCCGTTGGTGAAGAGGGCGAAGATGGTCTTGATGCCGTTCATCTGGTGGATGTTGCGCATCCCCATCAGGCTAAGCGCTGCCAGCGTGACGATGCCGATGCCGGCGCCGAAGTAGCCGCCGTAGACGGCGGTGCCGAATACGAGCAGCAGCATCCCCGGCGTGAACTTTACCTGCTGCTCCTCGGACTCGGCGACCACCGCGCCGCCCGCAGCGGCACGCGCCTTCATCCAGCGGGAAACGCGCTCCTGCGAGATGAACAGCAGCGTGGCGGTGAGGACCAGGAACGGGATGATCCGGTCGAACATCTCGGTGGGGGTCACCAGGAGGAGGATCGATCCTACCAGGCCTCCGGCCAGACCGAGCACCACCAGCGGGAGGAGCAGCCGCTTTACCGCGCCGATGTCGTCGCGGTAGGCCCAGGCGCTGCTGACGGATCCCGGCCAGAGTGCTACCGCGCTGGTGGCGTTGGCGACGGTGGTGGCCTGTCCGGCCGCCAGCAAGGCGGGGAAGGTGAGCAGCGTGCCCCCACCGGCCACGGCGTTCACGGCGCCCGCGGCGGCGGCGGAGACAAATTCGAGGAGAGTGTGAAAGACCATCCGGAGTTCAACTGGAGTGCGGTCCGGCGCTACAGGTAAGGGAGCGAGGACCAGCGTACGTCGGCGGAGGGTGCGCGCGGCGATGCTCGCCTATTATACGCGTCGCAGACGGCTTCGTCGTCAACGGGGCGAAGGGTACCCGTGGAGTGTGTGGAAACTCCAGTGTGGAGGACCTGAAGATGTGGCTACGTCCGTATCATCTGGCTGCCGGGGCCGCACTGCCGGCGCTGTTGTTGGGAGTGGCGATCGGCCGGGCGCAACCCCCCGAGAGTGCCGGGAAGAAGCGAGCCTACGAGAACCGGCTCACGCTGCTCAAGGATCCGAAGCCGCTCCTGGCGGATTACCCGCAGTACGTGGAGCCGGTGAAGGAGCTCACGCGCTACGAGGCGCCGATGCTGGTGGACGATCCGGGGGCGGATCTCCACGTGCGCGCCTGGCGCTTCTCCTACAACGCGCGCGGCATCATCGAGATGCCGAACCGGCTCAAGGCCAAAGACACCGCCCTGATCATGGTCCACCCCTGGGGCATCGACGATGGCTCCGGGTGGCGCACGCCGGAGCCGGCGGGCGTGGCGGACTTCTGCACCAAGGAGAAGAACCACCTGGGCGGCCGGCACACCCGCGAGGTGATCGAGCCGTTCATCAAGCGGCTGCGCGGCAAGGTGTCGCTGGTGATGTACAGCCTTCCGGGCAACGAGGACCCGATCCGCAAGAAGGTCTACCGCTCCTTCCGCGGCCAGCCCACGGAGGCGGAGCGCAAGGAAGGCGCCCGCGAGCTGAAGGAGAAGCTGGGCTCGTTCAGCTACCGCGGGGAGCCACTCCCGCCGCAGCTTACCGTGTCGACGGAGCGGCCGGTGATCGACTACTTCCGCCAGTTCCCCGGCCTGGACGCGGGCGCGAAGTACAACAACGAGGGGTTCTGGAAGCTCCCGATCCCGGTGACGCGAGACCTGGACGCGCAGCCGGATGACGTGGTGATCTACGATGCCGAGGGCTACGCGCCGCTGCGGGAGTTCCTGCTGAAGCACGGCATCCGGCACGTGCTACTCACCGGCTACGCCACGGACATGTGCTTCTGCAAGACCACGGCGGGCTACGAAAACCTCTCCCGGGACTTCGACGTGTTCCTGGTGGGAGACGCTACCCTGGCGACGTTCCCGTCCAACTCCACCCCGCGCTACGCGACCAACGCCTCCATCTCGTTCGCGGCGCTGAACCAGCTCGTGACGCAGGTGGGGTGGGTGCAGTACCGGCCGCAGCTCGGGAGCCGCTGACGGATGGCACGGACACTCACCCGCCGTAACCTGTTGACCGGCCTCGCGGCGGCGCCGTTTGCCGGCGCCTTCGCCCGGGCGGCCGCGCCGGCCGCGCCTGGTGGCAAGGCGCTGATCGCGATCACGCTGGACCTGGAGATGTCCCGCAACTTCCCGAAGTGGGACGATCTCCACTGGGACTACGCCAAAGGCGACCTCAACGAGGAGACGAAGCGGTACGCGGTGGAGGCCGGGCGCCGCGTGAAGGCCCGCGGCGGCGTGATCCACTACTTCGTGGTGGGCCGGGTGCTGGAGCAGGAGAACGTGGAATGGCTGGCCGGCCTCGCGCGAGACGGGCACGCGCTGGGCAACCACACCTATGACCACGTGAACCTCCTGGCTACTCGCGCGGAGGACGTGCAGTTCCGGTTCAAGCGCGCTCCCTGGCTGGTGGAGGGCAAGACACCGCGGCAGGTGATCGAGGAGAACATCCGGCTCACGGAAGCCGCACTCAAGGCACGCCTGGGCCGGGCGCCGTCCGGCTTCCGCACGCCGGGCGGCTTCCCGAATGGACTGACGGAGCGCCCGGAGCTGCAGCAGATGCTGAAGGGCCTCGGCTACCGCTGGGTGAGCAGCCGATACCCCGCGCACCCGGTGGGCCCGGCAGGCACGCGGCCCGGGAAGGACGTGCTGGACGGCATCGTCCAGGCCCAGCAGGCCGCACAGCCGTTCGTCTATCCCAACGGGCTGATCGAGATCCCAATGAGCCCGATCAGCGACATCAACGCGTTCCGGAATGGCAAGTGGCGGCTCGAAGACTTCCTGCAGGCGGTCCGCATGGGGGTGGAGTGGGCGATCGAGAAGCGCGCCGTCTTCGACTTCCTGGCGCACCCCTCGTGCCTGTACGTCACCGACCCGGAGTTCCGGACGGTGGAGCTGATCGCGGATCTGGTCCGCAAGGCGGGCGATCGTGCAGCGCTGGTGGACCTGGACACGATTGCGCGGAGGTACGGCGGGACGTAGAGGGACGGTTTTGGACAGGATAACGGGATTGATTGGATGGGAGGGTGCGCGGGGGAGGCGGTTGCAGCGGATCTCAGGCGGGCCTGCTGGGGAGCCGGTTTTGGACAGGACTACGGGATTGACTGGATGAGTGACTAGTGGCTGGTGGTTAGTGCCGGTATCGAGCGGTTGCCCGGAGTCCCGGAGGCATCCGGGCAGCACTTACCGAAGACGGCGGCTGTAGGCGGAAAGCCGAGCCCGGATACTTCCGGGACTCCGTGTCAATCGTGCCGTAGCGGCCGCGTAACCCCGCAGGACGTACGAAGGGGCGTGGAATACGGTATTCTTAGCTGTTTCCGGCCCGGGCGACTCCGGGCCACTGCGTTGACCCGGCCGCGGCCGGATTGAGGACTCCGATGCGCGTCGATCTGCGTCACTGCACCGCTGCCGCCCTCGCGGCAGTCACCGTTTCCGGCTTTGCGCCGGCTTCCGCCCAGAAGCCTCCGGCCCCGATCATCGGCCGGTGGGACCTCACCGTCAAGAGCGGTGACCGGGAGTACCCGTCCTGGCTGGGGGTGGAGCTGTCCGGTCGTGCCACGTTGGTGGGCCGCTTCGTGAGCAGCAGCGGGAGCGCCCGGCCGATCTCCGAGATCCACTTCGAGAACGGCGCCTTTGACTTCGACCTGCCGAAGCAGTGGGAGTCCGGGCCGATGAACCTGCGGATCGAGGGGAAGATCGAGGGGGACAAGCTCACCGGACGCATCCGCGACGACCAGGGCAAGTGGAACCCGTTCACCGGCGTTCGCGCTCCCGCGCTGCTCCCGACCTCCGAGCCGAAGTGGGGGAAGCCGGTGGCGTTGTTCAACGGGAAGGACCTCCAGGGTTGGAAACCGGGGTTCCCCACCCGGAAGAACGGCTGGGTGGTGGAGAATGGCGTGCTGTTCAACAAGCAGCCGGGGAACAACCTCGTCACGGAAGAGCGGTTCGGGGACTTCAAGGTCCACGCCGAGTTCCGGTATCCGGCGGGCAGCAACGGCGGCCTCTACCTGCGCGGCCGGTACGAGGTGCAGATCCAGGACGACTACGGCAAGGAGCCGGACAGCCATAACGCGTCCGGCGTCTACGGCTTCCTGACGCCGCGTCTGAACGCCTTGAAGCCGGCAGGGGAGTGGCAGACGCTGGATGTCACCCTGGTGGGGCGCGTGGTGACCATCGTGCTGAACGGCGTTCCGGTCATCGAGCGGCAGCCGATTCCGGGCATCACGGGCGGAGCGCTGGACAGCCGGGAAGGTGAACCCGGCCCGATCTACCTGCAGGGCGACCACGGCCAGGTGGAGTTCCGGAAGCTTACCCTCACACCGGCGAAGTAAGGGCCGATCGTGGCTGGCGGAAGGTCTCTGGAGTGATGGCGTAGCGGGCGCCAAGGCCCCGGTTCTCTACCACTCCATAAACACTGCCAGAAGCCGCAGCATAGCGCCTTGTGCGCTTGGAGAGTTGGGAACAACCGTTGCGAGAAGCACTCTCCGAGTTCGGCGGCGGGCACGGCGACCTCGGCGGCAGCGCGGGAATACAGCTTGTAGCCGCTCTGGAGGTCCGGCGCCCGCTCCACCAGGTACCGCGTGTCCCAGGCACGGGCGTACCGCGCAGCCAGCCGAGCGGGGCATGGACGCTGGCGCGGCTTCCCACGCAGGTCTCCATGTAGGGCACCAGGTCGCCGTGGTGGTCCCAGCCGCAACCTGAAGGCGGAGCTCGGCGTGCCGAACCAGCAGGTGGACGCGGCCATCCTGGGCGACGGCGAGCTGAACGTGGGCTACGTGGAGCAGCGCCGGGCACGCATCAGCCGAGAGCGCCCCGAGGGACCGGCGGCTACCGCCCTGGCCGCCGGGTTCGAGATCGCCATCGCCGTGGCCGGCCTGGTGGACGTGGAAGCCGAGAAGGCTCGCCTCGGCAAAGAGCTGGAGACGATCGGCAAGGAGCTCGCGGGCGTCGAGGGGCGGCTCTCCAACGAGAGCTTCACCAGCCGTGCCCCGGCGGAGATCGTGGAGAAGACGCAGAAGCAGGCCGAAGACCTGCGAGCACGCCGGGAGTTGGTTCAGGAGCGGCTGCGGT
Source organism: Armatimonadota bacterium (assembly GCA_020696885.1). The sequence goes on from JAJFMS010000015.1 coordinate 13,777, forward strand.
TATTCGCGGGGTAGGCGCGATAGCGCGGTTGCCGGAGTCCCGACGGAAGTCGGGGTTCCGAACGGGTCTATCGAGCGCCCGACGTCCGTCGGGACTCCGGCCAAAAGCCGGAAGGCTAGTGGAAGTGCTGAAAGGGATTTCATCCGGCGCGATGACCTCACGGTAGTAGCCCGCGAAGTCGGTACGCCGGTTAGAGAAACCGCCGCATTCGCGGCTCGACGGGGGCTCGCTTCGGGTCCCCGTCGAGTAGCTCCAGCACCAGGTCCCGCATCCGAAGCGCCGTTTCCCGGCCGTTCGGGTCGGTGTTGAGCGGCCTCCGAGCCAGGGCGCCGTCCAGCAGGATGAGGGCGGGGAGCGGCGGCACGCCGCATCGGCGAAGCGCCCAGCCCAGCTTGGAGCCGTAGAACCGGGCCACGTCTACTGTTCCGTAGCTGGTGACCGGCTGATCGTAGAACGCCTTCCGCCCCACCTCGCCGAAGACCCCGTCCGCCAGCGCGATCTCCACGAACGGGACGATCTCCATCCCCACGCGGAGGAGCCGGAGATCCGGATAGTTCCCGGCTTCGCGGTGCAGCCCCTCCACGGCGACCTCGGCGGCAGCGCGGGAATACAGCTTGTAGCCGCTCTGGAGGTCCGGCGCCCGCTCCACCAGGTACCGCGTGTCCCAGGCACGGGCGTA
>JAJFMS010000671.1 GCA_020696885.1 Armatimonadota bacterium
TTCGAGCCGCTGACCATGAAGAGCCGGAGGTCCGTGCCGAGGTGGAGGTCGTTGCGGACCGCCACGGCCTCCGAGATCAGCGGGTGGCCCAGCCCCTCGGCGTCGAACAGCGGGCCGGTCTCCACGATCTCCGGGAACGGGTCGCCTGGGTGCTCGTAGGCGTGACTCGCGAGAGCGGTGAGCGCCTCGAACTCCCCCACCGCCGCGATCCAGCGCGCCAGCCGCGGGCCGCTCTGTGCTCGCCACGCCTCGATGGCGAACGCTAGCTGCAGGGACCACATCAGCATCAAGCCAAGACCGGTGAGGGCAAAGACGCCGTTGCGCTGGGCCTGCAGGTAGCCCACCAGCCGTTCCAGGCGGGCCAGCTCCTGCGAGGGCGGCTGTCCGGAGACCGCGAGCTCCGCAGCCAGATCTCGCAGCAGCGGGCACTCGAACCGCTCGGCCTCCATCCGGCGGAGGAGGCCTGCGAACAACGCCAGCTCACGGGCCGGGCGGTCGACGTCCCGCACCACCTTCCGCACCCGGTCTCCGAACGGGAACGCGAACGCCTGGCCAACCGCAAGCGCTACCACGAACGGCAGGATCCCATTACCCATCAACCACCAGATCGCGGCGGCAATGGTGGGCACGGACAGCACCGCCGCGACGATCGGCACCCAGCGCCCGTGCAGCCGGACCGGAGCCGCTCCCCATGCTGCCACGGCCTCCTGGTCCACGGAGCTACGCACGGTCTCCCCGAGTAGCGCGAGGTCCTCCCGGAGATCCAGCCGTCCTCGGAGCTCCTCCACCGCCTGCTGGCGGGCGCGGATCACCTCCGGGGTGGCGGGGGCGAGCAGCCAGGCCACCAGCGTCTCCTCGCCGGCGCGGGTTCGCGCGGTACACAGCAGTTCGAACAGGGAGCCGCGGCCGAAGAGGTCCAGGTCGTCCGAGTAGGGGTGCTGCGGGTCGCGATACGCCTCGCCGCTCACGCCCTTGGCTTGCCAGCGGTCCTCGAGCCGCGCCAGCCCTCGCTCATAGAACGCGACGCTGCGACGCATCCGCAACCCGCGCTGCAGTGCTCGATCGTGCGCGATGATCACCGCGGCAAACCCCACCAGGGGAAGGATGAGCAGCCACGGGCTGAACAGCCGCTGGACCACGGCGAGCCAGCCGACCACCAGGCATAGCCCTACCATCACCAGCCGCAGGTCCGCCAGCTTCCGGTCCCGCCGCGCCAGCTCTTCCGCCGCGGCGCGCCGGATCGCCAGCCGCCGCGTGTACTCTGCGTGCGGATCAGGGGTGGGTTCGGTCTGGTGTGCTGACAACGATGACTCTCCGGTGAGGCGGCGGCCCCGATGATTATCCGCGGTCAGGGGCCTCGAAGAGCATCCAGGCAGATATCCGTCCCAGCGCCTCCCGTTACAATGAACGGCACATCGATTTCCCTCGATCTGGATTCGCGACTTCTCATCCAACTTTTGTTTGCGATTTAATGGAGCAACGCATCGCGCCGGGAGCGGCTCGTGCCCGGCTCGGCCGCCGGCCACTCAGCAGTCTGCACGCACACCGCGGATTCCCGGGCGCTGCCACGCGGTGTGCGGAGGCGGCTCCCATCGGCCGACAGAATCGCTGGGGAGCGCCGCGGTGCAACGAGTTCCGAGGAAGGGAGAGCAGTAACGATGAGCGTGGGCGCACCGGAGGACATAAGCGGTATTCTGGACGCGGTTTACCGGAGCGAGTCCCGGCGGATCCTCGCCACCCTGATCCGCCTGCTCGGCGATTTCGACCGGGCCGAGGAAGCGCTCCAGGATGCGTTCGCGGCAGCGCTGGAGCGGTGGCCGCGGGACGGCGTCCCCTCCAATCCCCGGGCCTGGCTCGTGTCGGCCGGCCGGTTCAAGGCGATCGACGCCATCCGCCGCCGAGCGCGGTTCGACGCCTCCCTCTCCCAGATCGCGGAGCAGATCGACGCGCAGACCCCCGACTTCTCCGACTTCGACGATGACGGCGTGGAAGACGACCGCCTCCGCCTGATCTTCACCTGCTGCCATCCGGCGCTCCCCTCGGAAGCGCGGGTGGCGCTCACGCTGCGGGAAGTGTGTGGCCTGACCACCGAGGAGATCGCCCGCGCCTTCCTGATCGCGCCGCCTACCCTGGCCCAGCGGATCGTGCGGGCGAAGAACAAGATCCGGGACGCCGGCATCCCGTATCAGATCCCGTCCCGGGCGGACCTTCCGGACCGCCTGGAGACCGTGCTCCAGGTGGTGTATCTGGTGTTCAACGAGGGGTACTCCGCCTCGTCCGGCAACACGGTGACCCGCGCAGACCTCTCCGGCGAAGCGATCCGCCTGGGACGGCTGCTGATGGCGCTCCTGCCGGAGCCGGAAGTGCTGGGCCTCCTCGCCCTGATGCTGCTCCACGAGTCGCGGCGGGCAGCCCGCACCTCGCCGGACGGCGACCTGGTGCTGCTGGACGATCAGGACCGGTCCCGTTGGAACCGGGCGTTCATTCGGGAAGGCTCCGCGCTGGTGGAGCAGTCGCTCTCCTCGCGCCGGTTCGGTCCCTATACGGTCCAGGCCGCCATCGGCGCGGTCCACGCGCAGGCCCCGCACGCCGCCGCGACCGATTGGGCGCAGATCGTGGCTCTGTATGACGTGCTGGTCCAGATGGTGCCATCGCCCGTGGTGGACCTCAACCGGGCCGTAGCAGTCGCCATGCGTGACGGCCCGGAGGCGGGACTGGCCCTGGTGGACGGTCTGTTTGCGCGAGATGAGCTAGGTGAGTACTACCTGGCGCACTCGGTCCGCGCAGACCTCTGCCGGCGCCTCGGCCGATCCGCCGAGGCCCGCGCTGCCTACCAGCGAGCGCTCGCACTGACGCGGCAGGAGCCCGAGCAGCGGTTCCTGGAACGGCGACTGAGCGAGCTCGGCTGACCCTGCCGGTGGCTTCAGAAACTTTTTCCAACCGTTGTCGATCCGGGGCCTGCGCAAGCGACTACCCAATGAGAAGTGATCTGGAGAACCAGGACCCAGCCGAAGAGCCCCTGGTTGCCTCCCTCGATTTTGCCCGGACCAGGAGAGACGACGATGAAATTCATGGTGATCGTGAAAGCCACCCCCAACTCGGAAGCCGGCGTCATGCCGGAGCCGGAGCTCCTCGAAGCGATGGGCAAGTACAACCAGGAGCTGGCTGCGGCGGGCGTGCTGCTAGACGCCAGCGGCCTCCATCCCAGCTCCAGGGGCGCACGGGTCCGGTTCTCCGGCGCGGAGCGCACGGTGATCGACGGGCCGTTTTCCGAGACGAAGGAGCTGATCGCGGGCTACTGGATCTTCCAGGTCGCGTCCCTGCAGGAGGCGATCGACTGGTTGAAGCTCTGCCCCAATCCGCATCCGGAGGAGTGCGAGATCGAGATCCGCCAGATCTTCGAGCTCGATGACTTCGAGCTCACCCCCGAGACGCGTGCCCGTTACGAAGAGATGGAAGCGAAGCTCCAGCAGAACGCAGGGGCCTGAGGCAGTACCTCGTAGGCAGCGCCCTCGCGGCGCGTTCGGTCCCGGCGATCCGTTTCTAGGAACGGGTCGCCGGGACCGAACGCCGCACGAGGCGGCTTAACCGGCCAGGAAAAAGAATCTCGACCGTCTGTCGATCCGGAACCCCCGCCGGCGACTAGCTTGCGGAGGGCGAGATCATCGCCTCCGGACGATAGAAAAGGAGC
>JAJFMS010000672.1 GCA_020696885.1 Armatimonadota bacterium
ATGGTGGACGACATCGTGATCGCCTTCAGGTAGCGACCCTTCGCAGCCGACGGGCGGGCCTTCAGAAGCGCGTTCAGGAGTACGGTGAAGTTCTCCTGGAGCTGCTCCGCCGTGAAGTTCACCTTGCCGATCGGCATGTGGATGATCCCGGCCTTCTCCACGCGGTACTCCACGCGGGAAGCGCTCTTGATGTCCTTCACCACGCGACCGATGTCGTTGGTGACGGTGCCGGAGCGGGGGCTCGGCATCCGGGGTCCGAGGGTGCGGCCCAGCGCGCGGCCGACAGCGCCCATCATGTCCGGCGTCGCCAGCAGGATGTCGAAGTCGCGCCAGCCCTGCTGGATCTGCGTGATCAGGTCCTCGGCGCCCACGGTATCCGCGCCGGCCGCCTCGGCTTCCGCCGCCTTCTCGCCCTTGGCGAACACGGCTACGCGCCGCACCTTGCCGGTGCCGTGCGGGAGGTTAGTGGTGCCGCGGACCATCTGGTCGCCGTGCCGGGGATCGACGCCCAGCCGGATCGCCACGTCCACGGTCTCCACGAACTTCGCGTTCGAGGTCTTCTTCACCATCTCGATCGCTTCCGCGACGTCGTAGATCGCCTTGGTATCCAGGCCCCGGGCAACTTCGTTGTAACGCTTGCTATGCTTCGGCATCTCTTCGGTTCTCCTGTGGTCCAGCGCCTCCATTAGAGGCTCCCACGGTTCAAAGCGGAGTAATGGAGTAGTGGAGTGTTGGAGTAGTGTCCAACCGCGGCGCTGCGCGCCTCCCCATTTCCTCCATCACTCCATTTCCTGGCCCTGCGGGTCTACGCGGCGACGTCGATGCCCATGCTGCGGGCGGTGCCGGCGATGATCTTCATCGCGGCTTCGATGTCGTTCGCGTTCAGGTCCTGCATCTTCATCTGGGCGATCTCGCGGAGCTGATCCTGCGAAACGCGCCCAGCCTTCTCCTTCTTGTTCGCCCCGGAGCCCTTAGGCACCCCGGCTGCCTTCTTGAGCAGCTCGGCGGCCGGCGGGGTCTTGGTAACGAACGTAAAGGTCCGGTCCTCGTAGATGGTGATCTCGACCGGAATGACGGTGCCTACCTGCGGAGCGGTCCGCTCGTTGTAGGTCTTTACAAACTCCATGATGTTGATACCGTACTGGCCAAGCGCGGGCCCCACGGGGGGCGCGGGCGTGGCCTTTCCGGCCGGACACTGGAGCTTGACCACTGCCATTACTTTTTTGGCCATTGCTCTCTCCTGGTACACACAACGGCAGAGAGCCGACCCGCGAGCGGGGGCTCTCTGCCACTAGAGATAGTTAAACGCGCTCGATCTGGTTGAAGTCCAGCTCGACGGGGGTGTCTCGTCCGAAGATCGAGATCAAGACCTTGACCTTCTGCTTGTCCGGGTTGACCTCTTCGATCGTCCCGTTGAAATCTGCGAACGGCCCGGTGGTAACCCGGATGACGTCGCCTTTGGTCCACTTGGGGCCTACTGGGACCTTGTTCTCCAGCGCATCCAGGATGTTCTGGACCTCATGCTGCTGGAGCGGCACCGGCTTATTGCCCGAGCTGACGAAGCCGGTAACCCCGATGGTGTTCTTGACCAGATACCATGTCTGGTCGTTCAGCTCCATCTCGATGAGGACGTAGCCGGGGAACACCTTTCGCTTGATGGTGGCTCGCCGCCCGTTGCGGGTGCGGGTCTCTTCCTCCACCGGTACGACGATCCGGGTGATCTTGTCCTTGAGCCCCAGCGATTCCGACCGCCGCTCGATGTTGGTTTTGACCTTGTTTTCGTGGCCCGAGTAGGTATGGACCGCGTACCACGCTCTCATAGCGATTCTCCGGTGCCCGCTGCTATTGCTTGACACCCATCAGGAGCATGATCATCCGGAAGATCTGCCCCAGGATGAAGTCCCACCCGGCGATGAAGACTCCCACCAGCACCAGCACGCTAAGCACCACCTGCGTCTGCGAGATCAACTCCGCCTTCGAGGGCCAGTGCGCTTTCTTGAGCTCGGTCTGCACCTCGCCCAGGTACTTCTTCGCCTTGTCGAGCGGCCCGGGCGCGCCGGAAGGCTGCGCCGGTTGAGACCGTACCGGATCCTTCTTCGGTTTCACGGTTGCAACGCTCTTTTCCGTGGCCATCGTGTGTCCCTTCCCCCAACAGGTCCCCTGGAGGAGGCCCGGCGGGGCGGCGCGGGGACGATTCCGTCCCACAATATCGGTCTAGCCTTCTCTTTGCCCGTGCAGCGGCTAACAAAACTCAGACACCGGTAGCAGGCAGCCGCCTCGCAAGACCGCATGCGGTCCCAGGGAATCAATGCGAGGAGACGGGAGCTTCTTGCGGGTGTTTGGGACCGTTTCAGCCGTCGCCGACAGGCTGGCGCGACGAGTCAAATAATTACAGAGGAGAGACATCCGCTCTCCTCCGCTCGGCCGATTATAGCAGCGCGCTCAGAACGAAGTCAATAGCCCGACCCCGAAACAGCGGCCTCAGCTATCGGTGTGGGAGCCGCTGCCGCTCGCTCTCTCGCTCCCCCACTGAGCGGTGGCCTTGCGGGGCGCCTGCACGCCACGGCGCCGGCTGGACAACATGGCCGAAGAGCGCCTGCGCCTCGCCAGGCGCACGGGGTTCCTGCCCCGGTGCTCCGGTCAGGTCGGTTGACGCTCCGCCTCCCCGTCGCTATACTTCGACACATAGTAGCCGCCCTTTCCGGGCGGCGCGGACGGTTCTATGACTCCCATCTCGGATCGCTACTGGGGCTATTACTTTACCGATCGCCGCCCGTTTTTTGGGCGGCGCGGTCCTGCCTCGCGTCCGGTATGGAGTACCTTCCGCCCCTGAACAGGGATATCCGGTTAGACCAGCGAGCCGCGGGACCTTCGGTCCGGCGGTTTTTTGTTTGTCCCGGCCCTCATGGGCCGGCACGTGGAGGTGGCTATGGTGATTGTGATGCGACAGGGCGCCGAGCCGGCGCAAGTGGAGGCCGTGATCGACGCGGTCCAGCAGCAGGGCTTGACGCCGTTCGTGAACCCGGGCGTCGAGCGGAAGGTGATCGCCGTCCTGGGTGTGCTCGATTCGATGAAGGTGTCCCTGGTCGACAAGTTCGAATCGTTCGAAGGCGTCGATCGCGTCCAGCTCATCTCGGAGCCCTACAAGCTCTCCTCGCGCAACTACCACCCCGAGGGGACGGTGATCGACGTGCAAGGGGTGAAGATCGGCGGGCCGGAGGTGGTGGTCATCGGCGGCCCCTGCAGCGTGGAGACCCGCGAGCAGGTGCTGGAAACCGCTCACGCGGTGAAGGCGGCCGGCGGCAAGCTGCTCCGCGGCGGCGCCTTCAAGCCGCGCACCTCTCCTTACAGCTTCCAGGGGTTGGGCCGGGAAGCGCTGGAGATCCTCGCCCAGGCGCGCGCGGAAACCGGCCTGCCGGTGGTGACGGAAATCCTGGACCCGGACGACCTGGAGCTGGTGTCCGAGTTCACAGACGTCTACCAGGTGGGCGCCCGGAACATGTCCAACTTCCGTCTCCTCCAGCGGCTGGGACGGATGAACAAGCCGGTGCTCTTGAAGCGAGGCCCCAGCGCCAAGCTGCGGGACATGCTCCAGGCGGCGGAATACGTGATGGTGGAGGGCAACCACCAGGTGATCCTCTGCGAGCGCGGCATCATCGCCTTCGACGACGCCACCCGCAACACCACGGA
>JAJFMS010000673.1 GCA_020696885.1 Armatimonadota bacterium
GGTGACCGCGAAGATCGCGGGGATGCTGTCCACCGCGAACACCACGTCGGTCGCCTCCACCACCAGCAGCACCAGCAGGAGCGGCGTGGCGTAGCGGCGGCCGTCCCGCACCAGAAAGAAGTGCCCGCCGCGGCAGTCCCGCACGAGCGGGACGTACCGCTCGAAGAGCCGCACCACCAGGTTACGGCTCGGATCGAAGCCGCCTTCCCGCTGCAGGATGATCTTGATCCCGCTCAAGATCAGGAACCCGCCGAACAGAAAGAGCACCCAGTGGAACCGCTCCAGCATCGCGGCCCCCAGCACGATGAAGATCGCGCGGAGGACGATGGCACCCAGCACGCCCCAGAAGAGGATCCGGTGCTGATACAGCCGGGGCACGGAGAAGTACGAAAAGATCACCAGGAAGACAAAGATGTTGTCAACGCTCAGCGCCTTCTCGATCAGGTAGCCGGTGAGAAACTCCAGGGCCAGGGTGGGCCCGAACCGGAAGTACACGAAGGCATTAAACGCCAGCGAGAGACCGATCCAGATGACGGTCCACCGCAGCGCCTCCCGCGGTTCCACCACGTGAGCCCGGCGGTTGAAGACGCCCAGGTCCAGGGCCAGCATGCCCAGGATCAGGACGATGAAACAACCCCACATCAGGGGCGTAGCTGCCGTGTGCACGATCCCTCCCCTTTTCGTCCAGAAATGCAAATAGCCGGAGGCGACCCTCCCGGCGATGCACTTGCATCCACCGTGAAGGTCTCGCCCCCGGCCGCATCTGCGTTCGGGTCCGGAGCCGGCCCCTCCTGATGGGAGCAGAAACCACTAACGAGGACGGAGTAATGGAGTGATGGAGAACTGGAGTAATGGTGCCTGCTACTCCATTACTCCTCTACTCCAATACTCCTGAGACTTTAGTAGTCAATGCTTGGATCAGTAGGGACGTATTGACGGCATCCGGCAGGTCCTGTTCCCGGCTACTCCCCTTCCCTGCATTCCGTTTCTACCCACACTAGCCCGGGCTCACGCAGCCGAGCCCGACTCGCGGCGTTGCTACGTTTCGACACCCGCCCTCTCTGGAGACAATCGACTGTTGAGGATCGCGCGCTAGTAGGGGGAGAAATGAAGCGGACACTGGGAATGGGAATTCTGGCCGTCGCCGGCCTGGGGATCGGGATGTTCCTGCGTACCGAGCGCGGCAAGCAGGTAATCGAGCAGACGAAGACCGCCTTCAACGAGGGCAAGGAGCGGCTCACCGATGCGATGGGTCAGCAGAAGGCCCCGGACGTGATGATCCAGAAGGCGCTGAGCACCGACGACCGGCCGGATACCGCCATGGCGCTCGCCTTCGAAGAGGCGGTAGCGGCATAACCCGGATCCGGACTACTCACCACAAAGACACGAGGGCACTAAGGTAGGTCAGAAGAGATCGGTGACCGTTAGACGCGGCTGATGGCGGAGCCTACCGTCCGCGCTGCAGCGATGGGAGGTAGAATGTCATCCCCGATCTTTTCTTCGTGCCTTTGTGTCTTTGTGGTGAATGACCCTGCGGGGCCGCCGTTAGAAGCTGTTGAACTGCCGGTCGCCGGCGTCGCCCAGGCCGGGCACGATGTAGCCGATCTCGTTCAGGCACTCGTCGAGGGCGCAGAGGTAGATCGGCACCTCCGGATGGTCCTCACGGATCCGGGCCACGCCCTCCGGCGCGCCTAGCACGCAGAGCAGCGCGATGCTCCCGACTCCCCAGCCGCGCACGGTGGTGAGCACCGCCGAGGCCGAGCCCCCGGTCGCCAGCATCGGATCCAGCACGAATGTGGGTCGTCCACCGGCCCCGGTGACGGTGGGCTGGTAGTAGGAGACCGGCTCCAGCGTATCGTGCCGCCGGAAGACGCCCACGTGGCGCACGGACCCGTCCGGCACCAGCGGCAAGATCGCCTCCGCCATCCCGATCCCCGCCCGCAGCACCGGAACGAGGGCGGGCGCCGGGGTAACTCGGCGCGCCTCCACCTCCGTCATCGGCGTGCGGACCATACACGGCTCCGTCGGCAGGTCGCGGGAGGCTTCCAGGAACAGCGCCACGCTCAGGTGCCGCAGCAGCTCCCGGAACCGCGCTGGCGGCGTATCCGCCGCACGCAGCTCCGCGAGCCACGTATCCACGAGAGCGTGCTGAAGGACGGTCACCATGAACAAGATCTCCGCTGGAGCTCACCGCCTCCAGAACTGCCACCACTTCGTCACCGATTACCTCGGCTCGCCCAGCTTCCAGATACGCCCGTCTCCAGCAAAGCAGGTGAACTGCAGCACGCCCGCCGACTTTTGGACCTGGGATGAGGCCGCGCCCGGCTCGAGCTTCCGCGCGGCGGTGAGGATTTCCTTAACACTTGATCCTGAAATCAACGGCCAGGTGGGCGCTGCCTTTTCGAGAGCGGGATCCGCGGGTGACGGAACCCAGATGAGCCGCCCGCCGGGCACGTACTGAAAGCGAAGCCGCATCCCGGCGAGGAAGTTGGGGCCGAGCTCACTTCGGGCTAGCCGGCGCGCGATGACCTCCCTCCAGGGCGCCGGCACCTCCGCAAACGGAAGCCCGGCGGTGGTGTTTCTGGGCGCTCTGCGCGGCTTAATTGATGCGGACGATCTTTGCCGTCGAGGGCACACCGCTCTCATCCAGGATGAACAACATATAGTGCCCTGGAGGGCACAGGTTCCGATCTGAAGGCGCTTGAACGTTGAGAGCGCCCCCCGTAGCGGTAAACACAAGACGGTTGCTGCGCTGGTCCATACTGAAACCATGCGTGACCGAGGGCAACCGGATCCAGGTCACCTTCCGGATGCGCGGGGCGTCCGGTGTCTGGAGAGCGAATAGCTGCCCATACGTAACGGATCCCGGCGCCGCCGTTATGCTGGGTCGTGGGCCGCGAAACAGATAGGGGGGCGAGTAAAGCTCAGCGTTGGGCCGGGGCTGTCCGCCTTCACCCTCGCCTCCCGCCGAAAGCACACGGCCGTCGGGAAGCAGTAACGCAACGGAGTGATAGATCCGCGGGACCGCCATGCTCGCCACGGTAACGAATTGCTCGTTAACCGGATCCCAAAGCTCGGCCTGCAGCACCGCGGCGCTTTCGTCGTTGAAGCCTTCGCCCGCCGTCCCGCCCGTGACCAGTACTGTCCCGTCAGGTAACAGCGTGGCATTGTGATGCCGTCGAGGAAACAACATGGGGGAGACATTACGCCATGCTGGACCCTGGAGGTTCAAATCGATGACCTCGGCGCTCGACTGAGGTGGATCGCCGCCGCCCAGAGTAAGGACCTTCCCATCATCGTAGAGAACCGCGGTGCCTTCCAGGCGCGAACCGTGCTCTCGGCGGCCGACAGTGCTCCACTTCCCTCTGCCGGCAGGGTCCAGGTAGGAGGTAACGGTGCCTGGACCCGACATAAAGACCTTGCCATTGGGCGCAAGGTGCATGAATGGGTACTCAGGGAGCGCTCGCTTCGCGCGAGTCAGATTGCGCCAGCGACCGGTTTTCGTCCAAACTTGCGGCAGACGATTGCTGCCCCGCCGCTGGGTCATCGTGCCTGCGACCACCAGCACCTCCCCATTGGGCAGGGTAGTGTTCGTCGGGTACCAGCGGGAAGCGTTCATCGCTGGCCCTCGGGACCACAGATTGGTAAAGGGGTCGAAAATGTTCGTGTCACGCACTCCCGTAAAAGGAA
>JAJFMS010000674.1 GCA_020696885.1 Armatimonadota bacterium
GTTCAAGGGGCGGTGAAGCTCCGGTGCCCACGGCCCGCGCGGGGCTAAACCGCCGTGCAACAGGTAGCGAGGTCCTGCCGTTGGCAGCAGCATGGGTGACCGCATGCTCCGCCGCGCGTACACCATCACCCGCATACCAGGTCAGCATCACCAGCGGGAAGTATCTCGGACCGGTGCGTGCTCCCCCACCTGTCCCCGGGGGCCAGGGCACGTCGACGCACGTAAGAGGCGTTCCGAGCCCGTTAGGAGATGTTTCGAAGTCGACACGTACGACGCACTGAGGCTGGTACCGTCTCAAAATGACCGCTGGACGGTTGCGGGGACTTTAGCCGGGGCGCTCTCTGGGTCCTGACTCGGCCTGGGCGGCCTGCCGAGCGGTGAGGTCCTACGACCTGCGAAACGCGCCATTGGCAAGGTGTCTCAGCTATCGCGAGCGCGCAGCCGTGGTCGACTTGGACTTAACCTGGGTCCGCTTTGCGATCACCCCGCGCTTCACCACCTTCCGCTTCGGGTGGCGACCCAGGCGGCGCGTGATGGTGCGGTTGGTCAGCGACTGCCGGGTATTGTGGTAGCGCGACGGGTTGTAGAACTGCTGGGCCATCACCACCTCCGTAGCGATGCCCAGCGTCAGAACGGCAAGTAGGACGCGGATCGGACTCCTCATCGAACGCTACTCCGGCATTCCCGCAGCGACGCCGGCGGAGCGGGAACGTCTCTCTATTCCCACGCGGGCACCGGGTTAACCCTTTGGCTAACGCAGGGGGACCGGTCTCCGCCAACGAACTACGAGCCCGAGGGTGCAGACCCTCCCGGCCCGGACCCTTCCGCCTTGAACCCCCTCGAACCCAGCCCCAACTCCCCTCCGCCAGCGCCCGCACCTACTCCAGATCGGTCGCAATGGCTGCTTCGCTGGGCCACGCAGCTCGGCATCTTCGCGGTCATCCTGCTGCTGGGTTTCGTCTTCTCGCGCGCGCAGCCCGGCTTCCTGGGCTGGCCGAACGTCACCCTCATCTTCAAGTACTACAGCCCGGTGGCGGTGCTGGCCCTAGGGATGACGTTCGTGGTACTCACGGGGGGCATCGACCTCTCGGTCGGCTTCCTGATGATGTTCCTCATGTTCGTCATGGCGGGGCTGGTTCGGAAGGCAGGGATCGATCCGGCGCTCGGCCTCGTGGGCGGGTTCGGGGCAGCCGTGGTGGTGGGCGGGCTGGTCGGCGCGTGCGTGGCGTTTGCACGCATCCCCTCGTTCATCGTGTCGCTGGCGGTGATGGTCGGCGCCTATGGCGCCACGCTGCTGATCTCTGGAAACCAGTCCATCACCAACCTGCCGCCGGCGCTGGAGTGGCTCGGCAGCGCGCAGCTCCCGCTGGCGGGCGGCCAGCAGATGCCGGTGCTGATGCCTGCGGTGATCCTGCTCTACCTGATCGCCGGGCTGGTCCTGGACCGCACTACCTTCGGGCGCTACGTCTACGCCGTGGGCTCCAACCGCGAAGCGGCGCGGCTGAACGGGGTGGCGGTGGGGTGGATCGAGCTCTCCGTCTACGTGATCAGCGCCTGCTGCGCCTGGCTGGCGGGGCTGATGCAGCTCGGGATCAACCACACCGCGGATCCGAAGGTCGCTACGAGCGACAACCTGGAGCTGAACGCCATCGCGATGGTAGTGATCGGCGGCACCAGCCTCACCGGCGGCCGGGGCGGCCTGGTGGGAACCGCGCTCGGCGCGGTGCTGCTGTCCATGCTGTTCAACGGGCTGCCGATGCTGGGCGGCCAGTTCGGCGATACGAGCTGGCGGAAGCTGGTGCAGGCCGGGGTGATCTTTCTCGGCGCAATCCTGGACGCGGCACAGCGTCGTTATTTCCGACGATAGTAAGTAAATGGCCGGAGCCCGCGCGACCTCGTCGCGATGCGACCTCCCCGGCAGGACCTGAAGTGAGAGGAACCTGATGGAATTTCGACCAATTCGCGCCTGCGCGCTCGGAGTCGCGGCGGTAGCGGCGGGCGGCGGCCTGGCGGGAGCGCTCCCGGCGAGCGCGGCCAAGGGGAAGGCAACGCTGGCTCCGATCAAGGCTCCCGCACCGACGGGCCGGATCACCTACCAGTTCGACGTGGACACCCCGATGGGGAAGATGGCGGGACTGACCAAACTGATCTGGATCGATAACGGCAAGAAGTTCCGCCAGGAGACGGACCTCTCCGGCTCCCCCAAGGGCGCGCCCGCCGGCGCGTCGCCCACGCTGATCTCATCGTGGTCGTTCGGCGATGGCACGAACATCTACATCAGCCAACCGATGATGGGCCGGACCGTCTACCGGATGCCGATGCCGAAGGGCGGCGCGGCGGGCGGCGGCGGCAGCGTGATCGGCGCTCCGCCGGTAGGCGGCGCCGCCCAGGGTAAGCTGGTCGGCAAGGGCAAGGTCCTGGGCCGGGAGTGCGAGATCCGCCAGGTCTCCTCCGCCAAGCTGTGGATGTGGATGGGCCTGGCGCTCAAGATGGAAAACACCGGCGACGGCAAGGGGCCGAAGATGGTGATGACTGCCACGAAGCTGGAGATGCCGTACAAAGCACCGGGGAGCATGTTCAAGGTCCCCGCCGGCTACACGGTCACCGACCAGATGCCGGGGATGTCGGGCGCGCCTGGCGGCGGGGCTCCCACCATCCGCAAGGGCAGCCAATAATCCCGATGGAGGAGCGATACCTCGAGATCGACGGCGTGAAGACGCACCTGCTCTCCGCCGGTGCGGGCCGGCCGCTGGTGTACCTGCACGGCGTAGCGCCGTCCGGCGATTGGCTGCCGCTCCACGAGCTGCTGGCGCAGCAGTTCCAGGTGTTCGCGCCGGACCATCCCGGCTTCGGCTACTCGGACCGCCCCGACTGGCTGAACGGGATGGACGACCTCGTGCTCCACTACGACGAGCTGTTCTGCGTGTTGGGCCTGGAGCGTCCGCTGCTGGTGGGTTTCTCGTTTGGAGGCTGGATCGCGGCGGAGCTCGCGGTGACCTATCCGGAGCGGTTCGCGGGGCTGGTGCTGCTAAACGCCGCCGGCCTGCACGTGGACGGCGCGCTGATCCCCGATCTCCCCGCGCTGAGCCGGGAGCGCCTGACGGAGACGGTGTTCCACGACATGGCGGCGGCGCAGGCGTACTTCGAGGCTCGCGTCCATCCGGAAGAGCGGCTGCGGCAGTATCGCGCCATGACCACTACCGCACTGCTTGCCTGGAACCCGTGGTTCAACCCGCAGCTCCAGCGCCGGCTCCGCCGGGTCCAGTGTCCCACCCTCGCCCTCTGGGCGGAGCACGACCGGCTCATTCCACCCGTCTACGGCGAGACCTACCGGGACGCGATCACCGGCGCAAAGCTGCAAGTCCTACCCGACTGCGGACACATGGCCCCCGTCGAGCGCCCCACCGCGGTCGCCGAGGCCGTTTGCGAGTTCTTCCAGAAGCACGGCTCGTAGGGAATTCGGACAGGATTAACGGGATTTACAGGATCCCGGCACCGGGTGGGCCCGGTTGGCGGACGTCCCGCTACCAGGCTCGCTGACATTCGCTTTCGCTCCCTGGCAAACAGGCGCGATCGATCTCAAGCTCTATGACACCGTCACCGCGCCACTTCGCCGCAGCCGGCTCTCATCACCGCACCCTCCCATCCTGTCAATCCCGTCAATCCTGTCCAAAAACAATCCCGTACTCC
>JAJFMS010000675.1 GCA_020696885.1 Armatimonadota bacterium
GGCACTACATCCACCACCGCGCCTTGACTCCGCCACAGCTCGGGGAGCAGCTCCCGGGCCGCGCGCGCCCTGGGGATCAGAACCCGTTTTCCGGTAATCGGTTCCGGGAACTCTGCGGCCACCTGCTCCGCCACATACTGTGACGGGATGAAATCCACGTGGAGCCCGGCGGCTTCGGCCGCCCGGGCGGTTTCCGGTCCGATCGCGGCGATCTGGGCCGCACCCAGGCGGCGCACGTCGCGGCCTTCGGCGCGCAGGGCGGCCACCAGGCTGCGGACCCCATTCACGCTGGTGAAAACGATCCAATCATAGGGCTGGTCCAGCCCCGAGAGATCCGGCGCGGGAATGGCGCGGATCCGGATACTCGGTGCGGTGAGCGCCTCCCCACCCGCTGCTTCGATTCGCCGGATCAGTTCTCCTGCTTGCTCCCTGGGGCGCGTGACGAGGATGCGCTTTCCAAAGAGGGGCCGCGTATCGTACCAGCGGAGCCGGTCCCGCAGTGCGGAGACCTCCCCCACCACGGTGACGGCCGGCGCCTGCAGCTCTGCCGCCTCGCAGCGGGAGACGATGTCCGCCAGGGTGCCCACCACGGTCCGCTGCCGGGGATAGGAGCCCCAGCTTACCACCGCCGCCGGTGTCTCCTCGCTCCGCCCATGCGCCACGAGCTGCGCGACAATCTGCGGCAGGCGCTCCACGCCCATCAGGAAGACCAGCGTGTCGACACCGGGCGCCAGGTGCTCCCAGCGGATGCTGGAAGGACCCTTGGAGGGATCCTCGTGGGCGGTGACCACGGCGAACGCGGAGCACAGCCCGCGGTGCGTGACCGGGATTCCGGCATATCCGGGAACGGCCACCGCCGAGGTGACGCCCGGCACGTACTCCCACGCGAGGCCCGCCGCGGCCAGGGCTTCCGCTTCCTCACCGCCCCTGCCGAACACAAACGGGTCGCCGCCCTTCAGACGGCACACCAACTGGCCCGCCGCCACGCGCTGCACCAGCAGGGCGGTGATCTCCTCTTGCGTCATCGCGTGGCGCTGGGCCTCTTTGCCCACGTAGATCCGCTCGGCGTCCTCGGGGGCGTGCTCCAGCAGTCGCGGGTTAGCCAGACGGTCGTAGATCACCACCTCGGCTTCGGCGAGAGCACGCCGGCCCTTGAGGGTGAGGAGCTCCGGATCTCCGGGGCCTGCGCCAACGAGATACGCCTTTCCCGGCATGGTGCCACTCATCGGTTAGCCTGCCAGGATCTCCCTGGCGCCGGCATCGAGGAGCTTGGCGGCCACGTCCTGGCCGAGAGTCACCGGATCGTCCGGAGACCCTTCCCGCATCTCGCGGACCAGGCGCTTCCCGTCCGCCGACGCGACCACTGCGAGCAGTTCCAGCCGGTCGCCCCGCATCCGCGCGTGGGCTCCCAACGGAACGGAGCAGCCGCCCCCGACCGCCTCCATCAGGGCGCGCTCGGCGGTGACCCGAGCGCGGGTCTCGGCGTGGTCCAGCCGGGCGAGCAGGGAAAGGGTGGCGGTATCGCCGTCGCGGGCCTCGATCCCCAGGGCGCCCTGGCCGGGAGATGGGGTGCTGAGCTCCTCCGGAAGAGCGGCGGAGATGCGCTGCTCCAGCCCCAACCGGCGCAGCCCGGCCGCCGCCAGGATGATGGCGTCGAACTGGCCCTCGTCCAGCTTACGGAGCCGCGTATCCACGTTGCCGCGGATGCTCTCCACGGTGAGGTCCGGCCGCTCGTGGAGGAGCTGCGCCATCCGGCGGAGGCTGCTGCTGCCTACGCGAGCGCCTTGAGCGAGGCGCGCGAGGCCGTTGGCTTGCTCCCCCTCGCTGGCGCCTTGCGGCAGCACCAGGGCGTCCCGCGCATCCTCGCGCTCGGGGGTGGCGGCGAGGATGAGGCCCGCCGGAAGCTCCGACGGGAGGTCTTTGAGGCTGTGCACGGCCAGGTCTGCCTCGCCGCTAAGCAGCGCGTCCTCGATCTCCTTGGTGAACAGCCCCTTCCCGCCCACCTGGGACAGCGGCACGTTCTGGATCTGGTCGCCGCGCGTTACATACTCCCGTAGCTCCACGACGAGGCCCGGCTCCAGCGCCTCAAGGCGGGCCTTGACCCAGCGACTCTGGGCGAGGGCAAGCTGGCTGCGGCGGGTGGCGATGCGAAGGATCATGGCAAACCGTTCTGCGTGAGGCCCGGATCGCGCGGGGCGAATGCAATCTGCGGACGCTGCCCATTATCCGATGAGCGGGCCGGTTTCGGCCGGTTAACGGAGGTCACGAACGCAATCAGTACCACTAGAAACCCTGCAATCAGGAAATAGGTGGTCCGACGACCCCGCCAGCCGAGTACCGTGCTGGCCCCCAGGTAGGCCGCGTAGATCACCCACGCGATCAGTCCGGTAGCGATGTGGGGATCGAGGTACCAGTGCGGGCTCCAGCCTTCCGGCGCCACGAGCGCCCCGGCGATCATGCCGAGCGTCAGGAGTGAAAAGCCGAGGATCGCCAGCACGTGGGCGGCGCTCCCGAGGCTGTCCAGCGGGGGCAGGCGGCTGAAGAGGCCCTTAATCTTCTTGGTCTTGAGGAGCCGGCTCTGTAGCAGATAGAGCACGGCGAGACAGAACGCCAGCGCGAACGCCGCGAACCCGATGAGCAGCACCAGCACGTGCGGCTTGAGGAGGCTGCTGCCCGGAGACGTGGAGCCGGACTGCGGATTACCCGCGGCGGCATAGGTCTGCGCGATGAACGCGAGCGGAATCGAGAGCGAGCCGAGGGAAGCCCACCCCTTCCGGAAGTTCGCCGCCACCTGGACGAAGGCGATGAGGAAAGCGACCACGGAGAACGGCATCCGTTCGTCGCGGAGGATGGACCAGTCGTGGGTGGTGCACCAGATGCCGAGCATCACCGTGTGCGTCCCCACTCCCACAAGGGCGGCGACCCACGCGATCCGCGCCGCCCGCTCGCTGCCGGCGAAGAGGTGGGTGTGGTAGTGGACGCTGCTCACTGCGTAGAGCAGGAGCGTGAGACCCGAGAAGAATGCCTCCCAGTTCACGGCGCGCCCTCCAGATCCGGTCCCGCGTCGTTGCGGCCGGGCGAGTCGTTGAGCCCGAAGATCGCGCGAACGTGCTCCACCTCATGGTAGCCGTTCCCGGAAGCGGCCGCATCTTTCAGGTGGAGGATCGGTGGCCGCAGGAGCTTGTTCACCACTCCGCGCAGCAGGGTGTCCACCACTTCCCGGTCCCGCTCCGAGAGGTGGGACAGCCGGCCTCCTACGCGCGCCCATTCCGCCTGGACGGTGGCGTCGCTAAACTGCTGGAGTTGCCGGATGGTCGGCCCGACCTCCAGGGTGCGAAGCCACCCCTGGAACCGCTTGAGCTCCTCCTCGATGATGGAGTCGACCCGCGACACCTCTTGCTGCCGGCCGGCGAGGTTTTTCTCCACCACGGCTTGCAGGTCGTCCACGTTGTAGAGGTAGACGTCCTCCAGCTCCCCGACGGCCGGCTCCACGTCTCGCGGCACGGCGATGTCGATGAGGAACAGCGGCCGGCCGCGCCGGGCGCGCATCGCTCCCTTCATCAGGTCCGCCGTGACCACCGCGTGCGGCGCCCCGGTAGAGGCGATGACGATGTCGGCGCGAGTGAGGGCCGAGCCAAGCTGCTCCCACGGCACCGCCGTACCCCCGAACTGCCCGGCGACGGCCTCGG
>JAJFMS010000676.1 GCA_020696885.1 Armatimonadota bacterium
CCTCAAATTACCGCGCTTTCGTGAGCATGAAGCTGGGCACGAGCGTGGTGGGGAAGCAGGCGGTAGCAGATTTCACGGTTCGGGCCGAATGCGGGCGCGAGGCCTTACTAGGCGTTGGGAAGCTTCCGCTTTCGGTCACCGACTCCCAGCATCTGTTGGTGGTGCGGCCGCGACCTGACCGGGTCAGTACTCAGAAGCCGCTGCCACTGGTATTCGCCCTCTATTACCCGTGGTACGGGGTTCCGACCGTGACCGGCAGCTATCGCCACTACGGCGCCATCACCCCGGCCGGGATTTCGGGCTTCCCTCACTCGCCTGCGACGGGACCCTATGACAGCCACGACGAGGCGACGATCCAGCGCCAGCTCTCCGAGCTCAAGGCCGGCGGTGTGGACGTGATCGTTTGTTCCTGGTGGGGCCCCGGCAGCTTCGAAGACCGCGCGATGCAGAAGGTGTTTACCATTGCGCAGCGGACCGGCCTCCAAACCTGCATGATGCTGGAGCCCTATAAACGCTGGAGCGGAGCCAACGCGATCGAGCGAGAGCTGCGCGTCTGGAGCGCGGTAGCGGAGCATCCCGCCTATCTCCGCGTAGAGGGCCGTCCGGTACTTTTTGTATCGGGGGCCGTCAAGCAGCAAGTCGATCCCGCGCACTGGTCAGAGGCCGTGACAGCCCTGGAGGCCAGTTCCGGCCCGGGCATCCTCCTGGCTGCACCCGGTGAGACCGCTCTGGACTTCGCGCTGTACGACGCGCTCTTCCCTCCGGCCTTGCCCGAACGCGCGGCGAACCGGCCGGCGTCGCAGTTGCGTGGGTTCCTCAGCGCCGCTCAGGCGCGCAGTGTAGAGAGCACGAGCCGAAGGAATCGCATCGCGATCGGTATCACCAGCCCCGGGCTGGATCTCCGGACCCCGGCCACGCGCACCGGCGCGTTGCTGAACCGCGCAGATGGTGCGACCTATCGAGAGTTCTGGAGCTCGGCAATCGCGGCCTCGCCCCACTGGGTGCTCATTCGCAGCTACAACCACTGGGAGTCGGGCACGGAGATTGAGCCCTCGCGTGAGCACGGCACGACGTATCTGGACCTCACCCGCGAGTACACGGCGCAACTGAAGCGAAGCCGTAAGCCAGCGGCGGTGGAGTGAATCTTTCGCCGCTCTGCCGCCCGGTAAGTCGACTCTTCTACCCGCCGGGAGCGCGCTCGAAGATGAACAGGTCGCGGTCCCCGCGAGCGCGTAATTCGAACGGAGTCGCCGCGGCTTCAAAACTAGCCAGCAGGTCCTGTGCCGTCCGTGCTGATCCGACGAAACTGAACCGATTGATTCTCGCTCCGTTCACTACCCGGACGAATGCGCGGCGGGATTCGGGGCGGTTGCGGACCAGAAATCGTTGGCTGGCGCCTGGCAGGGCGACTCCGCAAGGCCAGAGCATCCAATCATCGGTCACGGCCACGCGCTCCGGAAGCGTCAGCACCTGGTCGAGCCGTTGTCGCTTCTGCTCCAGATCAGCCCTTAATGCGGTCCAGCCGATGAACTGCATGTAACCACTCGCGAGTACCAGTGCCCCGAGGCCGCTTCCGAGAACCCAGCGCGCCCGGCCTGATGAGAGGCACAGGAGCCGCTCCGACGCTCGAGTCACGAGCAGCACGAGCCACGGCAGAGTGGTGAGCAACGCGCGGTTCCCCCAGCCGATGCCGCCCCCGAGCGGCGAGAGCAGGATTACCAGGCCAAAGCCAAACGCGGCACGGCTCAGCCAGGCCTCGAAGGTCGCGGCCGTCGCAGCCACGGTCGCGGGTTTCCGCTTCGAGCGCCAGCAAGCAGCGAGCACCGGGAAGAACAGCGGCGTTGCATCGAACAGACCTTCCGCCCACGTCCGCTGGGGCGTGGTGAGGGCTACCAGCGCGATGGCGTAAAGGAGCACCGGCAACCAGACGGCAGCTCGTCCTCGCAGCCGCGCCAGGAACGGGAAGGCGAGCAGAGCGTAGAGGAGCACTTCGGAGAAGCCCCCGCTGCCGACTAGTTGCCGGCTACCTTGGAGGAACATCCACCCCGGGTTGAGGACCCGCCGTGCCAGCTTGGGCTGACTGATATCATTGGCGCCCATTACATGCGGGCCGAGGGGCAGCCCAAAGGTCCAGGCGTTAAAGAGTATCCAGGCCGCGACCAGCAGCCCGAACCCAGCCAACATGGCTGCGATGAGCCTGCGTGGTGTGACCCCACCATCCACCCTCCACGCGGCGATCAGCAGGGCGCCGAACAGGGCGCAGAAGAACTCGTGAAACCACACACCTAGACCGAGTACGGCGCCGGCGGCAAACGCCCGCCGCGGCTCCGAAGTTTCCAGTGCCGTAAGGAGCAGATAGGCCGAGCTTGCCGTCAGCAGAAACTGGGCGGAATGGTCCCAGAACACCACCGAGTAGAGCACGATCGGGGTGGCGACACCCGCCAATACCGGCAGCAGCCAGGACCACCGGAGCCCCAGCCGGTATCCGGTGAGGGTGATCATCACTACGGTACCCAGGCCGGAGATAATTGGAACAATCACCAAGCCTGCCAAGCCGAGGCAGCGAAACCCGATCCCACACAGGAAGGGAAACAGCGGAGGGTAAATGGTGCTAACCCGCGCATACTGCGGCACGAGGAACCCCGGATACTCCGCACTCAACGGATGCACACGGTAGTCAGGATCGTACGGCAGCGCGGGATAGTGCAGATGCGCCAGATCCCCATGCTCCACCCAGTTGCGGATCATCGCGAACCGCACGCCGGAGTCCGGGCTCCAGAACGTCTGCCATCTCATCAAGTCGAGCGCTAGAAAGGTGTACCCCACTGCCAGAAGTGCTAGCCAGCCAATCAAGGCCCAGCATGCACGCCCACTAGCCGCCGTCGACTGGGCCGGACTCGCTATCGCCCACCTCAAGGCGCCATCCCGGCGCTTCCACTTGGAGACGCTCCTCTCGCTGGCTTCTGCCGGCAGGTGAACACCCAGGTGCGCCCATCCGCGGCCACGCTGCGCTCTGTAGGTAACCCGTTCTCCAAAAGGTATGACTGGAGGTTCGCTGCGGCCTCACCGGAGGCTAGGTAAGTGAACTGGTC
Organism: Armatimonadota bacterium; assembly: GCA_020696885.1. The sequence continues at coordinate 3,093 of JAJFMS010000676.1, forward strand.
AGGGCGCAGGCGGTCCAGCACCTGCGCGAACACCCACCGGTCCTGAGGGCGGTTCCGAATCACGAAGCGCTGCCGGGGCAGCCGGTTTAGCACGGATGAGTGTGGCCAGAGCACCCAATCGTCAGTCGCCACGAGCGCTGTGGAGAGCGCCTCCACAGGTGCCAACTCCTGACGCCGTTCCTGATGGCTTAGCCGGATCGCACGCCACCCACGCACCTGGGAAGCGGCGCTGCCGGCGATCAGCACCGCGAGAGAAACTACCCAAAAGCGGCTCCGTAATCCATGGCTGCCGTCCAGACTTCGTTGGGTCACCATCGCCGCCACCAGAGCGAAGCCTGGGAGCGCGGTGAGCATCGCCCGATTTCCCCACGCGGTACCGCCGCCCAGAGGGATGAGGAGTACCAGCCCAGCGAAGAGGAATACCAGGCGGGACAGCCAGATCTCACTGATCTCAGCCGAAGCCCGCGGTGCCGCGGAGGAATCGGCGACGCGCGGGAATGCGCCGTACCAACGTCCCGGCAGCGCGAGTACGAGCACGGGGGTGGCCGCGAAGAATCCGTTCACCCACTTCTCCCGGGTCACGAACAGCGCC
>JAJFMS010000677.1 GCA_020696885.1 Armatimonadota bacterium
ATAGACCTTGGCTGTTCCGCGCGACTCAGCCTCACCGGTCCTCCCGGTCAGAATCTTGGTGCCCTGAAAACTGATGCGCTGCTCCGCATAGGTACTCCGCCGGAGCAGGTCCCGGAGATTGGCGCCCCGCGCTGGGCGGGCGCCGAGTAGTCCGGTAATACAGAGCAGTCCGGTAAGTGCGGTAAGCCGGCGCATGGCAGGGTAATGGTCAGGCACGAGAGCTGGACTTCACCCGGTAGGTCACGGTTGTTCCGCCCGGCCGCCCAGAGCATCCGGACGCGGCTTCGTAGCCGACAGTGACAGAAGTAACCCGTCGGTCGTCCCCAGCCCGTGTGCCATGTCGTACTGCAGATGCACCGGCGCGGCGGGCAGCGGAGTCACAGCGGGAGAGTCTTGCGGGCGCGTTTGCAGTGGAGCCCGCTGGAGCATGAACGGAAGCGAGAGGCAGGCCAGCATGGTGCTGCCCCCCAGCGAGATCGCCAGGGTGGCCCGAAAGAACGTGTGTACGGGGCGACGGGCCGGACGGGCAGCCACGCTCGACATGACGGCCGCGCGGAGGTCCACCGGGCAGGAGTGCCGACCCAAGTGCCCGGTAAGCCGGACCGTGTCTCGCAGCTCACTCAATAGGCGGGAGCAGCCTCCGCAGTCCAGCAGGTGCCGATCCACGGCCGCATGGCGCTCGGCGGGAAGCTCTCCGTCGAGGTAGTCGGACAGTAGGGTTCTAATACTAGGGCAGTTCATCGTTCTGACCGGACAGAAATGGAAGAAGTCTCTCTCGCAGCTCGTAGCGCCCTCGCTGAATGCGCGACTTCACCGTGCCGAGCGGGCAGTTCAGAATCTGAGCGATGTCCTTCTGCGGCAGTCCCTCGATGTCGTGCAGGATGACGGCCAGGCGGAGCACCTCGGGCAGTGCCTGGATGCACACGCGAAGGTAGCGTCCCAGCTCCTTGTTTTCCAGCACGCGCGCCGGATCGTAGTCGATCCGCTCCTCTCGCAGCTCATAGCCAAGCTCCGTCTCCGGGTTGGCGTCCAGCGAGAACGGCTCGGCAGACCGGCCGCGCCGGCGGCGGAAGTCGATGCAGGTATTCACCGCGATGCGGTAGAGCCACGTGTAGAAGAGGGCATCCTCTCGGAAGTGCCCCAGCTTGGTGTGGCCCTTCACGAAGACCTCCTGCGTCAGGTCCACGGCGTCCTCGCGGCTCGCCACCTGACCCAGTACGAACGTGAAGATCCGATCCTGATAGCGACTGGTGAGCTCACCATAGGCCGCGGTGTTGCCCAGCTTCGCCTCCCTTACCAGGTGGGCGTCCGAGAGGTCGGCAAGCGGCAGGGTAACCCGCGGACGGTCCACGCCCTCGGCATTGCGGCGCCCAATGAGCCACATACTCGCTCCTGATCGTTCCGGATTCGCACGTCCGGGGGATCCCGGTCCGGACGGCGTTTACTTTATAAAGACTACCCGCGTCGGCGGCGCCATCAAGCACCACACGAATGGATTAGACGCAGATCCCGCTCGATGGTTCCCCAGCGAGACCTGCTGGGGTTATCGGCAGCGGGGCGGGATGGATGGAGGTTAACAATGCGATCCGCAATCAGAGATCTCAGACCTGGATACGGATGCATGGCTACTCGCCGCCGCTGCGTTCGGGAGCGAGTAAGAGAACGAGAACGATTCCGGACGCGCGCCCGCGCGGCCGAGCTCTCACAACACCCGAGCACCTCGACCCCCGAACGACAGCCGCCGCCCAGCCTCCCACCGCCGTCCCGAACACCTAACACCCAACACCGGATCCTGGTGTTTCCCCCCTTGGCACATCGGTTACCATGAAAAAGTGGGAGGGCTGCCCGGCGAACCGGACTCCCTCCCACAGGCAGCGTTTATCGCGAGCTAAGATTACTCCGGCGCTGTTTCGTTTGTGTTTCGCAGACGTTATCTCTATGTGAAGGCCGCAGCGGTGGGGAATGCTCCCTTCCCCGGCCGGAGCGACGATCGCCATGCAGCCCGACCCGACCGAAGAGCTGTCCCGCCGCGACCTGCGTCCGGGCCTGACGATGGTGAAGCGCCGTACCCTCAAAGAGGACGGGCGCTACCTGATCTACTACGACTTCGAGCGGCAGCCGGCGCCGCACGAGGCCGAACGGGCGGAGAAACCGTAATGGAGACAACCTACCACGTGCCCGAGATGCACTGCGGCGCCTGCGAGGCAAGCATCCGGAAGGCGCTGGAGCCGGTGCCCGGAATCCAGGGTGTCGAAGTCGATCTCCAGCTCCGGCGGGTGACCGTTCGGTTCGATGAGGCGCAGCTGGATCCCGTGGCCGTAAAAGAGCGCATCGAGCGCACCGGCTTCGACGTCGGCTGACGAGGAAGCGGGCCGCGGGGCGGCCCGCGCCGGGACGCCCGACGCGCAACCGGACAAATTGGTACAAAAGGCCTGTGCCGGTTAGGGCGGAGCGTTGCTCCCGCCGACCTAGTCAGTGAGTGCGCTTGCACTCACTAGATCGCGCTAACTTAATCTGCACTAATTCGGACCGGCGCCGCTTTCGATCGAAGGCGGCGCCGGTTCTTGCGTCCCGGCACTCCCATTGTGCTAAAACTGGCTGGTTGTGGCGCGAGGAAATAGCAGCAACGGGACGGAACTCTCCGCGGACCCCGGGGTTCACGCGCTGAGCCGCTTGTGATAAAATTCACTAGCGGGCCGGGGGTTTGCGCCCGGCGCGATAGGACGAGGTGTGATGGGCGACGCGAACGTTTACGTAACGCAGCAATGGCTCTTTGCGGGGATCTTGCTGGTCCTCACCCTGGGACTTGCCTGCACGATGGTGATGCTGCCGCAGGTGCTGGGCAAGGTGCTCCGCGTGCAGCGGCCGAACCCGGTGAAGCTGCAGTCTTACGAGTGCGGCCTGACGCCCATCGGCGGCGCGCGGGTGCGGTTCAGCATCAAGTTCTACCTCGTCGCAATGCTGTTCATTCTGTTCGATATCGAAGCGATCTTCCTCTACCCGTGGGCGGCGGTCCATCGCTGGCTCGGCTGGTTCGGGCTGGTGGAGATGGGTATCTTCGTCCTGATCCTACTGGTAGGGTACGTATACATCTGGAAGCGGGGTGCATTCCAATGGGAGTCATAACCACCGTCGATGGGAAGTTGGGTCAGCAGCTCAACCAGCAGGGCTTCCTGCTCGCGAAAGTGGACGACCTGGTTAACCAGATCCGGGCCAACTCCATCTGGCCGCTCACGTTCGGCCTGGCCTGCTGTGCGATCGAGATGATGGCTGTGGGCGCGTCCCGATACGACATCGCCCGGTTCGGAGCCGAGGTGTTCCGCGCCTCGCCCCGGCAGGCGGACCTGATGATCGTGGCCGGCCGCGTGAGCCAGAAGATGGCGCCGGTGCTGCGCCAGATCTACGATCAGATGCCGGAGCCGAAGTGGGTAATCGCGATGGGCGCCTGCGCCTCGTGCGGAAACGGCATCTTCAACAACTACGCGATCGTCCAGGGGGTGGACGAAGTGGTGCCGGTAGACGTCTACGTGCCCGGATGCCCGCCGCGCCCGGAGAGCCTCATCTACGGGGTGCTCCAGCTTCAGAAGAAGATTAAGAAGTCCGGCCGCCTCCTCGAAGGATAGGCGGTGCGGGAGTGGCGGCGAGACGCTCGGCCGAGGTAGTCAACGAATCGAGGGGTAGGCA
>JAJFMS010000678.1 GCA_020696885.1 Armatimonadota bacterium
GAGCGTGTCCCCGACGCCCGCGGTAGCCCGACGCCGCCCGTGGACCGGGTGGCTGTGGCTCGCGGGAGGTGCGGCCGCCGGAGCGACGGCGCTGGCCGTAGCGGTTGCGGTGCCGCACCTGCTGCAGCGGGCACCGGATCGGTTACCGAAGAAGGTAGCGGTGCGCCCTCCGGTCGAGCTTCCGCAAGCGCCCGAAGCAGTGAAGCCAGCAACGGTCCCAGACGAGATCCCGCGCCCCAGGCTGGCAGGCCCGAGCCCTCGACCGAAGCCGGATGAGCCCGCCCGGGGCCGGCCGGTGTTCGTTTCCGCGGAACGGCCGACGGCGCGGCTGCACCGCGACGTCTCCACCCGGGAAGCCCGGGCAGCCCGGGAAACAGCGCCCGCCCCGACTCCCGCACCGGCGCCCCGGCGGGCGGAGCGCCTGGTCATCGACGTAGAAACCGAGGCTCGACCGGCGGCAGCGCCCTCCGGCAGCCTCACCCTGGTGGCCACCGGCAGCGGCTCCGGCAACGCCTCCCTCACCATTTTGCGAACCGTCGACGAGGAGAAGCCATGAAGCGCACGAAGCGATTACTCAGCACCCTGATTCTGGCTGCGGCCCTGGCGCCCACGGCCCGCGCCGCCGATGACCCGCCGATGCCGGAGCCGAAAAAGGTCTCCATCCGCCTACAGCAGGTGCCGTTCCGCGACGCGCTCGAGGGGCTTTTCAGAAGCAGCGGTGGCCAGGTCTCGATGTCCCCGGAGGTTGCCAACATCCCGATTACCCTCTCGCTCCAGGATGTGAGCTTCGATACCGCCCTCCGGCTCATGATCCGCCAGGCCGCAGCCACCCAGCCCGGCCTGATCCTACAGAAGCTGGACAACCAGAACTACGTGGTCCGCGTCCGAGACGAAACGGCGCCGGCTGCCGAGGAGGCCGTCACCGAGAGGCTCCCGATCCAGTTTTACGCCGCCACGGAGCTCCGGCAGCAGCTTGAGCGCCTCACCTTACCGGCGGGCGTCGAACTGCTGGAGTCGCTCCCCCGCGATAACTCCCTGCTGGTGCGGGCCACGCCCACGGCGCTTGTGGAGCTGAAGCGTCTCGTGCGGCTACTCGACAACCCCACGCGCAGCCTCTCGATCCGCGTGGGGGTCACCGGACCGGGCGCCGATGGGCGGCCGCTGCAGATCGCCTCCCGGGCCAGAACCCTCAACGCAAAGGAGGTCGTCATCGACGAGGAGACCTCCTCCGGCGAAGAGACGGCGCGGATCAAGGTCCAGGTGCGTCCGCTCATTCAAGGGGATGGGCAGATCCTGGTCGAGAGCGATTGGGATATCTCGGTGCCGGTGGCGGGCGGCGCGAAAGGTCCAATCCGCCTCGTGAAGCGGCTCACCTCCACGGCGCGGCTTCAGTCCACGCGTGGGATCACGGTGGGCGAGGTGGACCTGGGACCGTTCGGCGGGAAGGGCACGGTCCGCTTGTGGCTCCGCGCCGACTTGCTCAGCGATTTCCAGTACATGAACGCAACCACGGACGCCGGCGAGCCGATCGAGCAGGTGCAGATAGTGTCCGGGACGCCGCACGTCTCGGCCCTGTGGCTGGCGTCCGCCCTGTCCGGACAGCTCCGCAAGTCGGCGGACGGCAGCTATGAGATCCTCCCCGGTAAACCGGCCGACGGTCCCCCGCTCCCCGAGGGCGAGTTACCGTCCCGAGCGGGTCCGTTCCGGCTGGTCCACCGGGGACAGGTCATCTCGTACCTGCTGATGTTCGCGGTTTCCGACAACGGCGTCGTCCTGGCAAGCGCCGAGGGCGAGCCGCTGCTCCCGCTGGACGACCTGGCGCGCTTCCTCGGCGGTAAGCTGGAATACAACTCCGCCACGGACAGCTACCACATCCACGGCGGCGGCACCCTCGGCGCGCTCCGCCACCCGGCGCCTTTGGGGAAGTAAGGGGGGAAATGGGGGAATGACGGGAAATGGGGAAATGAGGGTGCACGCGATCGCGGAGCGACCGTTCCTCCATTTCCTCACTTCCCCATTTCCTCGTTTCCCACCGATCACTCCACCGGCAGTTCCTCACGGCGGTTCCACTCGTTCCAGGAGCCGTCGTAGTTGCTGAGGTGCGGGTATCCAAGCATGCTCAGGGCAAACAGCACGGAGGTGGCGGCCACGCCTCCGTTGCAGTAGCCCACCACCTGCCGTTCTCGCTCTACCCCGGCGGCGGTGATCAGCTCTTGCAGCCGGGCCGGGTCCTCGAACGTCCGGTCCGGCCGGATCAGCGCTTCGCGAGGAAGGTGGATCGCCCCGGGGATGTGGCCGCCGCGGATGCCCCGCCGGATCTTCCCCGTGTATTGACCCTCGTCGCGTGCGTCGATCAGGAGGGTGTCCGCCTGGCCGAGGGAGGCGGCCACCTCTTCCGCGGTGCGGCGCCATTCCGGCTGCGGGCGCGGGGTGAACGGTGCCGGTGGGTGCTGCGGGACGTCCGCAGCCACCGGTCGCCCCTCCGCGACCCACTTGGACCAGCCGCCGTTGAGCACGCGGCAGTTGTCGTGCCCGTAGTAGCGAAGCACCCACCAGAGCCGCGTGGCGAACTGGCTGGCGCCGTGGTCGTCGTACACCACGATCAGGTGCTCATCCCCGATGCCGTGCTCCCCCAGCACCCGCGCGAGCTTCTCCGGCGGCGCCACCTGCGCGGGAACCGGATCGTGCTCGTCCACCAGGTCGGTGGTCCACCCCAGGTAGACGGCTCCCGGAATGTGGCCGGCTTCGTACTGGTCGCGCCGGTCGAGGTACGTGGCCGTCTGGTAGCCGGTGGCGTCCGTGGTGGCGTTCACCTCCCCGCGGAGGTCCACCACGCGCACCTGCGGATCCTGCAGGTGCGCCGCTAACCAATCGGTCTCCACCAGGTGTCGCTCGCGTAATTCGTGAAGTTCGGAACTTTTTACCGGCATCGTCCGCTCTCCTTATCATCTCTCACTAATCAACTCGAACCCCGAGGCCGTTCATCTGTAGGAGGAATTCCTACACCCATGTAGGAATTGATAGTATGCATCCGCTGCGGTTTGCCTGCTGAGCAGCCGGGCACCCGCCGCTGCTACCGAGCGGCACCGGTCCGGAGCCAGTTTGGCCCGGGCTGTTACTAACCCCTCCCGGTAAGCCTCCCATGATCGAGATCATCCAAGCCGAGACCGCTGAAACGCTGTTCGTGCTCCATGCCGAAACCCTGGTGGGCGCGGATCTGGCGCGTACCCAACTGGCCGGCGCAGACCTGACCGCGGCCGACCTGTCCGAGGCCACGCTGCGGCGCGCATGTCTGGATGGAGCGCTCTTGATGATGGCCCGCCTCTGCGGCGCCAACCTCTCCCACGCCGGATTGGTTGATGCGGACCTGAGTCTCGCGGACCTCACCGGCGCCCGGCTCCTGATTGCGAACGCGGCCGGCGCAAGCTTCCGCGGCGCCTGCCTGGAGCGCGCGAATTTGAGCGGCGCATGTCTGCGACACGCGGACCTTTCCACGGCGAACCTGGAGCGCGCCTTGCTGCTGGGGACCGACTTCTCCGACGCCCAGTTTCGCTCCACCCGCGTGAAGGGCGCGCTTTACAGCCCGGACACCATCTGGCCGCGGGGGTTCGACCCGGTGAAGCGGGGAGCCGTCGCCATCGGACAGGACGATCACCTCGGCAATTCCGACGTCATTTCCG
>JAJFMS010000679.1 GCA_020696885.1 Armatimonadota bacterium
GGAACGTCACCGGTTTCTCCACCTCGTGGTAAACGGTAAGGAGCACAAAGCAGTCGATCCGGTGGTCCGGAAGCGCCGGGTCCTCGGTGGTGCCCAGGACGACCCGCACGTTCTTCAGCTTCTTCGCGTGTGCACGCAGGGAGGGGAGGTAGGCGGGCTGGACCTCTTCCGCGTAGATCTGCCCGGTGGGACCAACGGCCCGGCTCAGGTGGGGGAGGAGATAGCCGGAACCGGCGCCGATATCCGCCACGCGCTCCCCGCTTCGCAGCCCCAGGGCGCGCACCACCTGCTCCGGCTTCTGCCAGCGGTCCCGGGCCGGATCGTCCAGGAGTTGATGCGCCAGGGCCGGGTCGAAGAGCGGAGACACGGGCCGCCAGCCCGGGGTCGTCGGCGCCGCCGGCTTATGGGAGCAGGAGGCGGCAGCGCCACACAGTCCCAGCCCCAGGAGCAGCCGGGCAAGGGTTCGGATTGCGAGCGCCATCCGGCTAGTCCCCGTGGAGGTGCGGCGGCAGCTTGATCTCCACTGCGGGCGCTCGCTTTGCCTGCGCGACCAGGTCCGCGGGGCGATGCACGGTTCCGTTCAGCACCACCCAGCGGACCCTGCGCGTGACGCGGAGATCGCGGAGCGGATCACCGGTGACGAGCACGAAGTCCGCGAGCTTTCCTCGCTCGATGGTCCCCAGGTCCGCCTGCTTGCGCAGCGCTTCGGCCGCGCGGCGGGTGGCGGTGAGCAGAACCTCCTTCGGCGTGAGGCCGCACTCGGAGAGGAGCAGCAGCTCGTGGTGCAGCGCGTAGCCGGGAGCCGCATACTTCACCGGGCTGTCCGTGCCGGCGAGCAGCCGGCCACCGTGGCGGTGCACCCGCCGGACGAACCCCTTCATCGCCGCAAACTCGTTGTCCGTCTCCATCGGCCAGAACAGCCCATTCCAGAACCGGGTGAGCGAGGGCGGCAGCCGGGCGAAGTCCGGATCCTTACTCACCGCGTCATCGGGTGGCCGGAAGGCGACGAGCGTGGGATCGAACCAGACCCCGGAAGCCCCGATCAGCTCCGCCAACTGCTCGCACTCCGTGGACGAGGCGCGCTCGGAGTAGAACACGTGCTCCAGGCCGTCCACCCCGCTCTGGATCGCGTTGGCCAGGTAGCGGTAGTTCCACTGGTAGTCCCACGTTACCGGCAGGTTCCGGCGGTGCGCCTCTTCGATCGCAGCGCGCGCCGCGGGAGCCCCCAACCGGCGATACAGCTTGACGACGTCCACCCCGGAGTCGGCTAGCGTCTTAACCGCGGCTTCCGCCTCGGTGGGGTTCTGAGCGGCCGGTCCCGGAAACCAGTTAGCGGCGCGCGGGAGACCGTCCAGCGGCGGGCCGGAGAGGAAAAGCCGCGGGCCGAGCTGCTTCCCCGAAGGCGCCTCATCGCGATAGCGCTTCAGATCGTCCAGGCGAACGTCCGCGCAGCCCAGGTCCCGCACACTGGTGACGCCGTTGGCCAGGAAGTACGGCATCAGGCCGGGGTGCACGGTGGAATGGACGTGCATGTCAATAAAGCCCGGTAGGAGCGTCGTGCCATGCGGGGCGGAGAGAATGCGCGCTCCGGCGGGGATCGGCACCTTCCCCAGCGGCCCGACCGCCGTGATCCGCCCCGCAACGGCGACCACACACGCATTCGGCAGCGGCGGGGCATCCGTGCCGTCGAGCAGCGTCACGCCCCGGATCACGAGGGTCCTGGAGGCGGCTGGTCCACTCAGCTCGAGCGCTGGCGGCGATGGTCTTGCCGCAGGGCGAGCACGGCGCGGGGCAGGCTTCGCACCCGCCGCCAGGGAGCCGGCAACTCCGGTCAGGAGGGCGAGCAGCGGCCACGCAATCCGATTGAGCACGCGCAATCTCCCCGGAGCACCGGCAGCCCGCTACCCGCCGTGGAGGACCTCTGCCGCGGCGGAAAGGGTGACGTCCACGGCGCCGGCATCAATGTGGCGGTGCGTCACCATCCGCACGGAGTCGGACCCGAGCTGGCTCACCAGCACCCCGCGCTCCCGAAACGCCGCTACCAGCGCGGTGCAGGCCGTAGCGCCGCCGGCCAGGCGAAAGATGATGATGTTCGTCTCGACGGCCAGCGGATCGATCACCACGCCGGGCAGTTCCGCGAGGCCGGCCGCCAGCCGTCGGGCCGTGGCGTGGTCTTCCGCGAGCCGGTCGACCATCGAACGCAGGGAGATCAGCGCCGCCGCCGCGAGGATGCCGGACTGCCGCATCCCGCCGCCCACCACGCGCCGCACCCGCCGCGCCTGCTCCACGAACTCTCGCGTGCCGCAGAGGATGGAGCCGACCGGCGCCGAGAGCCCCTTGGAGAAGCAGTACATCACCGAATCGGCGTGCTGCGCGATCTCCGCGGCCGGCAGGCCCTGGGCCACGGCGGCGTTGAACAGTCGGGCGCCGTCCATGTGCACCGGCACGCCGCGCTCGCGGGCCGCCGCGTAGATGCGGGCCAGCGCTTCCTGGGGATAGATGCTGCCGCCGCCGTAGTTGTGGGTGTTCTCCACGCAGACCAGGCCGGTGCGAGCCCGGTAGTACGGCACGTTGTGGTGGATGCTGGCCGCCACCTCGTCGGGATCGAGGATGCCGCGGGCGCCGACCAGCGTCTGCGGCAGCACGCCGCTGAACCAGGCCATGCCCCCCATCTCGAACTGCACGATGTGGGCGTGACGCTCCAGCACCACCTCGTCTCCCGGCTGCGTATGGCACTTAACGGCCAGGAGGTTGCCCATCGAGCCGGAGGGCACGAACAGCCCGGCTTCCTTGCCCACCGCCGCCGCCGCTTCATCCTGCAGCCGGTTGACAGTGGGGTCCTCTCCGTAGACGTCGTCGCCGACCTCCGCGCTGGCCATGGCGGCGCGCATCTCGTCGGTGGGGAGAGTGACCGTGTCGCTGCGAAGGTCGATCATCGGGTAGGTGGCGCGATTGGATGGGTGTCTTGCTGCTGACCGTGATAGCGGAAGCGACCGTACTTACGGTCGAACTGCCCTTTGGTCATCTTACCGAGGTCTTGCTTCAGACGGGCGGCCTCCGCCTTGTAGTCCCAGTCTGCCCGCATCGTGCGGTGAAAGACCTTCTTGCTGTCTCCGTCCAGCACCCAGAAGACGTGCACGAAGCTGTCACCAAACGGCTTGCGCTCGTAGATCGGATGGTAGAAGTCGGAGGCCGGCGCGTTCTCGTGCGGGTCCACCGGAGGCGGAGGCGCAGCAACGCGCCCGGAGCCGTTCATGCCGGCACGCTGCCCCTCGGACCCACCGGCAGACCGCGCCGCCATGCGATCCGCCGGAGTCGCCGCGCCGTCCCGGCGGGGCGGGTAACCGGCCACGCGAAGCCACGCGTCCGCGTCTCGCCACCAGTCCGGCACGCCGGTCTCGCGCTCGCACCGGTTTCGCACTCCATCCGCGAAGCGGAGCACGAGACTGCGCATGGGAACGATGCCCTGCTCCATCGCGGAGAGCGTGCGGCTATTGATCCCCAGGGCGGCTCCCGCCGTCTCGGGGTCGGTCCCCATCCATTCCAATACCGCCCGGATCGAACGGGCGAGCTCGTCGTTAATCTCCGGCATAGCTGTACGCCGTCGCCGTCCTCGGTCCAGTCACTCGAATCCCCAGTCTGTCGCCAAATACCGATTCGTATGGGCACCGTGGGCGG
>JAJFMS010000680.1 GCA_020696885.1 Armatimonadota bacterium
GGAACACCGGCACGTCCGCCAGCTCATCGCGCCCCACGTAGGCCAGGGCCGTGTCCAGCACGTGCTCCCGGCCCTCGTTCCGGCCTACCAGCACCTTCACCCAGACCCGCTTCATCGCTTCCGCGATGAGGTTGATGAAGAACCCGATGGCGGCGCCCATTGCCACGAAGCCCAGCAGCCGGCCCTGCATCCCCGGGAAGTTCAGGTACCAGAGGATCTGCAGCACGAACCCGCCCAGGAACCCGCCGATCGCCCCTCCCACCGCGCCGTTCCACATCCGCCGGAACGACAGGTTCGGCACGCCGAACACGATGCCGAGGAACAGCCCGATCAGGGTCCAGGCGAACGTGCGGATGAAGAGCTGCGGGAAGAACTCCGCGGGCGCGATCAGGTTGCGGTCCACCTTTCCGCCCATCACCGCGAAGAGCGCCTGGCCGAAGTACAGCCCGATGAACCCGCCGAACCCGCCGAGCACCACGAAGGTGAGGAACACGCGCCTGAAGCGGGCGGCGGTTCCCTCCGCCATCCCTTCGGCCAGCCCCAGCAGGCTCCCGATCGCCAGCCCTAGCGCGAAACCGATCAGCGCCTGCTGGGCCGGCGTGGTGAGCGGCGGGATGGAGTTCGGCACGTCGAACACGTGCGGCCGGAACGGATACGGCAGCGGCAGGAACTCGATCAAGAACCAGCCGATCAGCCCGCCGATCGCGCCAAAGATAAACCCCCGGAGCACCCGAATGGGAGACATGGTCTAAACCTCGAAGCGGAAGCGGGTGCCGCCGATCAGCACTTCATCGCCAGGCGTGAGCGAAACATCAGTGACGCGGGAGCCGTTGACGAACGTCCCGTTGGACGAGCCCAGGTCCTGGAGCTGGAAGGAGCCGCCCATCCCGGTGATCTGGGCGTGGCGCCGGGAGGTGGTGGTGTCCCGATCCAGCGGGATCGGGTTCATCGGGTCGCGGCCGATCACCATCGCCCCATTGATCGGGAAGATCTGACCCATGTAAGGACCCGACATCCCCACCAGCCGCGGGCCGCTGCCGGCCACCGGGCCGCCGCCGCCAAAGACCGCGCCGCCGCCGGCGCGCTGGCCGGGGGTGACCATACAGCCGCAGTTTCCGGCCCCGTCCTTCATCTGCCCACAGAACTGGCACTGGTTGGGGTCCGCCACCACGGGGGGCGGAGCAGGCGCCGGACCCGGTCCGGCCACCGACGAGGAGAGGTTGGCGCCCGAGAGATTGGTCCCGCCCGCTCCCACCGTCTCCGGCTGGACGCCCATCGACTTCAGTGCGGACTCGATGGTGACGCCGCGCTTCTTCAAATACAGGTAGCCGCCGACCAGCAGTCCGATCAGGATCGCGAACTGGATCAGGCCGATGATGAAGTTCCCGATCGTATCGGTGAGGCTCTGGCCGCTCCGCACCGGCTCCGGTGCGGCCGCGGGGGCGACGGCCGGGGCTGTCGGTGCCGGAGCTGGGGCCACGGCCGGCGCGGTGGCCCCAGGTGTCTCCGCCGGCTTCGGCTCGGGGGTGCCTGCGGCGGCCGGGGCCGAGGCGATGACGTTGGTCACGCCCGGTAGCTCGATGGTGACCGACTGCGCCGTCTCGCCCTTCGGCAGGTCCACGGAGATCGTCTTCGTGGTGGTGGTGGAGTCCGCGCCTTCTCCGGCGGTCACCCCCACCGTGCCCTGGCCGCTCTTCACGAAGCTGAACTCGGCCACCCCCACGGAGCTGGCCTGGATGATGCCGCGGGTGGTGTTGTTGCCGGAGTCGGTGAGGGTCACCGTGCCCTGCGCAATCGGTTTCCCTTCCTTACCGGTCGCCAGGATCCGGACCTTCTGCACGAGATTGAAGTCCGGCGACGCGAAGCTGAGTTCCGGCGGGAGGGCCTTGGTCTCGACGGATTTCCGGGCCGCGTAGCCGGACTTCAGGTCCAGCACGTACACCGTGACGGTGGGCCGGCCGGCGGGGACTTCCAGGTCCGCTTTGTCGGTGACGGCCTTCGGCGCCGCCGAGGTCGCTTCCTGGATGTAGGCCTGGTACTCGCCGCCCGAGGGCACCCGCACCGCCAGGGTCTTGGCGCCTGCCGTGGCGGCTGCCGGCCCGGGCACCGCGGCGGGAGCGTTTGCGGCGGCCGGGGCGGTGCTGCCGACGGCCGGACCATTAGCCGGCGCCGCCTTCGCTGCCGGGGCATTTCCGGCCGGCGCGGCAGGTTTCGCGCCCTGCGCCTGGGCCGCGGCACCGGTCGCCAGCAGCAGCGTTGCGATCATCAAGCGTCTAGCCATACCAGGTCCCCCGTGGAAGCCATTACTGTTGAGCCGCGGGCGGGCGAGCCCCGATCGGCGTGTATCTACATCGTTCGACATACCGGGGGGATTTCCCCCGTCCGTAGCCGCCGCAGCGCTTCCGGGATCGCCGCGACTACGTCACCGGCCACCGCGCCCGGAGCCCCGTGCCGCTCCTCTGCAATCTCGCCGGCAATCCCATGCAGGTACACCGCGGCGACGGCCGCCTCGTACGGCTCCAGCTCCCGGGCCAGGCAGGCGGCCACCATCCCGGTGAGCACGTCCCCGGTCCCGCCCGTGGCCAGCGCGGGCGAGCCGCTGGAGTTGATCGCCGCCCGCCCATCGGGCGCCGCCACCACCGTGGCAGGCCCTTTGAGCACGACGACGCACCCCAACCGGACTGCCGCCGTCTTAGCAACTTCTAAACGGTTCGACTGGACCTCGGCCGTTTCTGTTCCCAAAAGCCGCGCCATCTCCGCGGGGTGCGGCGTAATCACGCATCGTTCCGGGAAGGTAGAAGCCTCAGCGGGCGAGACCAGAAACAGCCCGTCCGCATCCACCACTACCGGGATCGGGCAGTCCCGGAGCACCGCGCGGAGCAGCTCCCCGGAGCGCGGATCACGCCCGAAACCCGGTCCGATAGCCAGGGCGCCGACCCGGTCCAGCCACGGCCTGACCTGACCCAGCGATTCGGGAGAGTGGGCGTGGCTCTCCGTCTCGGGCAGCGGCAGGGTCATCGCTTCGGTGAGCTTCACTTCCAGGATCGGATTGAGCGAGGCCGGAATCCCCAGCGTCACCAGCCCGGCCCCGGCCCGCAGCGCCGCGTCACAGGTAAGCGACGCCGCGCCGGTCATCCCGGCTGATCCGGCCAGCACGAAGAGGCGCCCGGAGGCACCCTTGTGCGCGTCTGCCGCCCGCGAGGGCCAGAGCGGTTGGACGCGGTCACGGTCCAGCCACTCCAGTTGCAGGGCATCCGCCGCCAGCAGGGGACGGGGGAGGGAAATCTCCGCTACCGTCACCTGGCCGGCGGCGGTGCGGCCGGGAAGCAATGCCAGCCCTACCTTGGGCAGACCGAAGGTCACCGTCTCCTGGGCGCGCACGTGGAGCTGTGCCAGTTTACCGGTATCGGCATCAAGGCCGGAGGGCACGTCCACCGCCAGCACGCGGTAGGCCCCCGAGCGCAGCGCTTCGATCGCCGCGGCGATCGGTCCGCGCGGCTCGCCCTGGAACCCGGTGCCCAGCAAGGCATCGATGACCAGGTCCGCACGGAACAGCTCCGCGGCAAGATCCCTGGCAGCCTCCACCAGCGACACGCGCACCCCGAAGCTGAGGGTCAGGTCGTAGTTCGTGCGGGCATCACCGCGCAGCGATTCCGGCGCGCCTGCCAGCAGACACTG